>JAISQB010000038.1 GCA_031274495.1 Campylobacteraceae bacterium
ACTTATACGGTCACAAAAAACATAATGTTTAAAGCTCAATACACCCAAGACGCCCCTATCGTGTATAATGTTAAATTTCTTGATTATGATGATGAAGTGATAGCTGATATAAACGCTACAGACGGTTCATCGATAGGTGTCCCCACTCCCAATAGAACCGACTACACATTTACAGAGTGGCAAGAGGTGGGAGGAAGTGAAACGATAGCAAGCGGAGTGACAACTTACACTGTCACGAAAGATATAATATTTAAAGCTCAATATATCACTACTATATATATCGTTCAATTTCTTGATGATAACGACACCGTCATAGAAGAGATAAACGCTACAGCAGGCACATCCATAGATGTCCCCGACGCTCCTGTCATAGAAAATTATACATTTACAAGTTGGATAGAGGTGGGAGGTACTGAGAGGATAGAAGCTTCCGCTACAACTTACACAGTCACAAGAAGCGTAATATTCAAAGCGCAGTACAGTACTATCACTTACGCAGCCACATTTCTTGAAGCAGACGGTATCGCGGTAATAAATATTCTAAGCGGAGCATATGGCACATACATCGAAGTCCCCACAGCTCTTGATATAGGAGGTTACACATTTTCGCAATGGCAAGAGGTGGAAGGAGATGAAATAATACCAAGATTTACTGCCTCTTATATGTTGACAAGAAATGTGACATTTAGGCCGGAGTATGTAGAAGGTGCAGAGATAAGAACTCAGGCGGATTTGAATAATGCCAGAAACTATAGGACCAGTATATATAAGCTTATGAATGATATAGCGTTAGATAGTAACGGTCCCGGGTTTGATAAGGATGGTTGGCAGCCTATAAGCATTAATACTTCTCCAAACTCTTTTAAAGGTACATTTGACGGCAATGGTCATAAGATAACGGGGCTTTGGATAAATAGACCTGCCAATGAGTATGTTGGACTATTTGGTAAGATAGGTGATACCACTATCAAAAATCTGGGTGTAGAAATAAGTGGGAGCGTTTACGGACATCAATTTGTCGGAGGTATCGCTGGATCTCTGGATGGTGGCACAATAACCAACAGCTATGTTTCGGGAAGCGTTGCTAGTACCGGTAATAGTGATGTCGGCGGTGTTGTCGGTGGTATTGCGGGTTATGTGCATGGCGCCTCAATAACCAACAGTTACTCTACGGGAAGTGTTAGTAGTAGCGGTCATAATGTCGGTGGTATTGCAGGATATCTTTCACTTAGCGCCTCAATAACCAACAGTTACTCTACGGCAAGCGTTAGGGGCAATAATAATAATGTTCATATTGGCGGCATCGCGGGAGCGATTGATCGTAGCTTAACAACCAATAATGTTGCGATTAATCCTTCGGTTTCAGGTGGAATGGATGTTAATCGCGTTTTGGGTCATTTTTATAGTGGCTCAATATCAAACAATTTCGCTTTAGACACTATGACCGTTACGGGAAAAGGAACAGGAGGCAACAATGCCGGCACAGACAAAACTATTACACAACTAAAGATACAAGCAAACTATGCAAACAGTCTTGGCTGGAATTTCGGTGACAATGATACCAACCCTTGGAAAATAGACCCATATAAAAACGACGGCTTACCATATCTATATTGGGAGAACAGATGATGAGAATGCAAACAACAAATATCATACTCCTACTCCCACAAAGAGCGTGGTCACACAATGATATAAAAACGCCAACAAGAGAGCGGAGTTTTACATCACTTCACGATATACGCTCTCCTAAGAAGCTATCACTATACGCAGGAATAACGAAAGGATGGGAGGGATTCCCTCCCATCCTCCCCCATAAGCGGGCATCCGGTATTGAACATCCTTTGTGTTTCACTCCTTTTTACTCGGATACCCGCTTATGGGGGAACGGTGAACGATCCAAGTGTTGTTCCCCCATAACGTTCTTTAAATCCATCATAGGAGGTGACGCTTTGAAATAACTGTTTTATTTGGATTCCCGCTCTTTTGGAAGCTATCACCACTTGCGGGAGAATGGCTCAATGGGAACTCACCCCTCTCCCAACGATATCATTCACGCAACAAGCTCTCCAAAAACCCCTAACTATAAAGCGGGAATCCAAACCCCACTCATTCCGAGCGAGCGAAGCGACGAGGAAACTTTGTGGTTGAACTTGCAAAACGGGTGACCTTTTAAGATTCCTCGTCGCTCTGCTCTGTTGGGATAGTTCTACAGATAAGACTTTCAGGGAGTGAAAAGCGCTCTATCAACTCTCTCTCTTTTGCCCTCATCTCTCCGTTGTCTATTTCGTGGTCGAAGCCTAAGAGGTGTAGGAGTCCGTGGATGAATAGGAGGGCGCTCTCGTCGTTTGGGGAGTGGTTTAGCTCTTTGGCGGTTAGGTTTGCCAGTTCTAAGTTGATGACGATGGTGCCTAACGGTGCGTGCGGTATGTCGTCTAAGGGGAAGCTTAGGACATCTGTTGTTTTGTTGATGTTGCGTTCAGAGAGATTAAGATAAAGCATATCTTGTGAATTTACAAATATGCACTCTATATCTTTTTGGCTGAGGGTGTTTGCGATCATCTCAAGCCGTTTGGTGTCTACATCAAAGTCGGTACTATTTTCAATTATAAGCATATTAAAACCTTTAAAGTTATTATACCGTTCGTTTGATATAATCACAAGAAAATATAAAAGGTACGATTTTGAAAAAGGCTGTGTGTATTATAAGCGGCGGTATGGATAGTGCGTTGGCGGCGTTTGTGGCTAAGAGTGAGGGGTATGAGATAGTGGCTTTGCACTTTAACTACGGGCAGAGGACTGAGGCGAGGGAGTTGAAGAGTTTTAATGATATCGCGGACGCGCTGCACGCTAAAAAGGTCGTGTATGATACCCATTTTATCAAAGAGATCGGCGCGTCGAGTCTTACCGATAGGAGTATGACGATATCTACGGTTGGGGTTTCAAAGGGTGTGCCAAATACTTATGTGCCGTACCGCAACGGTATATTTATCTCTATAGCCGCCGCGCTTGCGGAAAAAGAGGGGGCGGAGGCTCTCTATCTTGGCGTGATGGAGGAGGATAGCAGCGGGTATCCTGACTGTCGGGAGAGCTTTATCGAGAAGATAGAGAGCGCGGTAAATGAGGGTACGAAAGAGGAGACAAAGATAGCTATCCGCACGCCGCTTGTGCATTTGATGAAAGAGGATATCGTAAAAGAGGCTTTGAGGCTTGGCGTGCCGCTGGAGCTTACTTGGAGCTGCTACAAAAGCGAATCCGCGGCGTGCGGCGTGTGCGATAGCTGTCGTTTGAGATTGCGCGGGTTTGAGCGGGCAGGGGTGAAAGATAAGATACCCTACGCAGTCTAAAAAAGGGTGCCTTGTATCTGTTTTGGCTCTTCGAGGGCTTGGACTATCTGCTCTCTGTTCCCAAGTGTGAGGATGTAGCGCAGGGACTTGATGCTGATGGTCTGGAGCGATTTGGCGGAAGTGTAGCGCTTGCATTGGGCTGTTGTTTTCGCGTTGTGCGGGGCTAAGATGAGTAGGTACTCAACTGAAACATACTCTTTTATCCACTCTATCTCGCGCTCGAAAAGTTTTTCGTCGGTTTCGATGATGATGGCTTGATTGGTCGTGCCAAAGGGGCGCGCTTCGAGGGCTGTGTTGACAAATATCGGCTCAAAGTGTCCCGTCTTTTCTATCGCGTCCGCTTTGAACGGGAGCTCTTTTTCGTCCAAATACTCCACTATCGCGGCAAATTCGGGCACGAATAGAGACGGCAGGAAAAAATCCTTGAAGTAGTTTTCGCCGCAGACAAAAGAGGTCTTAAATATAGAGTGCGACTGCAAGATGGTAGCCGTCGCCGTTTTTTTGACGCTCTCAAATTGCGGGGCTATGCGCTCTAAAAACTCTTGGTTGTCGCAAAATATATAACTCTTCTCTTCGGCGGCAAGAAGCGCGCTAAATGCCTCTTTGGTATCTTTGGAGATAAAACTCGCGTCAAATTGCAGCTTAAACATACCCAACATATCAAACTGAAGCTTATCCAACAAGACGGCATTTAAGCTCTTGTTCTCCATCAAAAAGCGCATAAAACGAACCATCGCTTTTTCTATGCTGTCTACCTTTATCCACGCTATCTCGTTGTCGTCGGTTTGGATATTTTGCTCGTGGATGATAGCGTAGGCACCTCGTGAAAGCGCCTCTACGATACTCTCTTTTTTGCCGTCCGTAGAGAAAAAGGCGCCGCCTCGCAAGACCTTTTCAGGCTCAATCGTAAAACCTGTAACCGCCGTAACGGAGGGCTTTTGTAAAAGCTCCCCGCCGCAGATGGCGGTTAGATTTTCTATCATCATTTTATAGCTGCGCCGGGTTGTTTGAGATTTTCGGGGCGGATGAGGGAGAGTCCATCTTTATCCTCCGCGGTCAAAATCATACCCTCAGACTCTAAGCCCATAATTTTGGCGGGTTTCAAGTTTGCCACGACGCACACTTGCGTGCCGATAAGCGCCTCGGGTGTGTAGTAGGCTTTGATACCGCTTAGTATCTGGCGCGCTCTTTTTTCGCCAAGATCCACCGATAATTTTAATAGCCTATCGCTCTTTTCGACCACTTCGGCTTTCGTGATAGTGCCGACTTTAATCTGCGCGGCGAAAAATTTATCAACGCTGATGAACTCTTTTTTACCCTCGCTTTTTAACTCCGCTACGGGTTCGGGCGAACTCATAAGCTCTTTTTCCACTTTCGGAAATAGCGGCTCTGTGGGGGTGAGCGTCGTTTTGGGTAGAAGCTCTTTGCCGACTATCAGCTTTTTGTAGCTGTCGGTGTCTATCGTAAATCCTAAAGCTTTTGCGATTTTGTCCGAAGTGTTGGGCATAATGGGCGATAATAGCACGGCGGTTTTTGCAAGTAGATTTGCGCTCAAAGCTACGATAGCCAAAGCCTCGTCTTGCTTGCCCTCTTTAATCTTCGCCCACGGCTCATAGAGTGCGATGGATTGGTTGGCGAGAGTTAAGACTTTCCAGAGCTCTTCAAGATATTTGTTCGTTTGAAGTTCCTCCATAAAGCCTTGCGCCCCCTCCAAAATCGCCTCCGCGGCGTCTATCTCTTTTTTGTGGTATTTGATGACATCTACGGAGTCGAGTTCAAAATTTGAATACTTGCCGCTCATACCGATGATTCTGTTTAAGAGGTTGCCAAGTTCGTTGCCGAGGTCGGAGTTAATCCTGTCTATCAAAGCTTTTTGGCTAAAATCGCCGTCTTGTCCGAACGGCACTTCGCGCAGTAGAAAGTATCTGAAATTTTCAAGCCCGTAAGCGTCGGCGACTTCGCGCGGATTGACGACATTGCCTTTGGATTTGCTCATCTTTTCGCCGTTTCTCGTCCACCAGCCGTGCGCGGCTACGTGTTTTGGCAGCGGGAGATTGAGGCTCATCAAAAACGCAGGCCAATATATGCTGTGGAACCTTAAAATATCTTTGCCCACAAGGTGAAACGACGCAGGCCAAAAATCGATATTTTTTTCATCCGTGCCGTATCCTAAGGCACTTATGTAGTTTATCAAAGCGTCAAGCCAGACATAAAGCACGTGCTTTGATTCGCCCAAAGAGGAGGGCAGTTTGATACCCCAATCAAAACTTGTCCTTGTGATGGAGAGGTCGCGCAACCCTTGCTTGACGAAGCTTATCACCTCATTTTTTTTGGCTCTTGGCATCACGCAGTCGTCCACATCTTGATACCATTTTAAAAGTTTGTCCTCATACGCGCTTAGTTTAAAAAAGTAACTCTCCTCTTTGACAAGTGTCGTTACTCTGCCGCAGTCAGGACACGCTTCGCCGTTTATGAGCTGAGAGTCTGTGAAAAATGTCTCGCAGCTTACGCAGTAGTGACCTTCGTATTCGCCTTTGTAGATGTCGCCTTTTTTGAGCATCACTTCAAACGCCTTTTGTGCTCCGAGTTTGTGATTTTCGTCGGTCGTTCTGATAAAATAGTCGTAACTTATCCCAAACTCATCCCAGAGCGCTCTAAATTTCGCGCTCACTTCGTCGGCGTACTCTTTTGGGTTTTTGCCCCTCGCAGCAGCAGCTTGTTCGATCTTTTGTCCGTGCTCGTCCGTGCCTGTCAAAAAAAATGTCTCGTAACCTTTGAGCCTGTAAAAACGCGCCAACGAATCGGCGATGATAGTCGTATAAGCGTGCCCGATATGCGGGATATCGTTTACATAATATATGGGCGTGGTGATGTACTTTTTACTCATTAAATTCCTTTGTCTATTTTCAAATGTGCGATGTTGCGGATAAAACTCAAAACTCAAATCCTCCGCTTTGCCCCTGCGACATACTTTCATATACCGCTTGAACATAAGCTTTTCTACTCTCGCAGCCTATAAGATTTTCGCACTCAAAACAGCTTTTTGCCTCGTGCTTTTGCCGGCATTCGAGTACTTTTTGGCTCTCTTGTTTTAACTTCTCTTTGTAAATATCAAGCTTTGTTTCACTGTTTTGCATATGCGTTTAAAACCCTCTCTATCTCGTCGTTTGAGCCAAAAAAGCAGGGGCTCGTGTCGTGAATGTGCGACGGCTTTAACTCTAAAAGCCTCTTTTTGCCGTCTATCGCGCTGCCGAGGGCTTTTTCAAAAACAAACGCGAACGGGAAGACTTCAAACACCAATCGTAATTTACCTTTTGGGGTATCCGTGGTCGCGGGGTATGAAAAAAGCCCGCCGCCTTTTAAAAGTATCTGGTGTAAGTCCGGCACCATACCGCCCGAATAGCGCAATCTATAGCCGTCAGAAAATATCTCATCAACAAGCTTTTTATGATACGCTGCCCACCCTTTTTGGGTCGCGCCTGTGGCGTTTATCTTGCCTTTTTGGTTTAGCGTGATGGTCTTTATCTCTTTGAAATTGCCGTCAGCCCCAAGCCTATATAACTTTACATCATCAATTGCGACGACCATCTCGGTCCTTGGTCCGTAGACAACATAAACAGCCGCGACGATGGAACTTCCGTTTGTGTCGTTTTCGTAGATGCCAAATATCGAGCCAACTGCCAAATTGACATCTATCAAGCTTGAGCCGTCGAGCGGGTCGTAGCCTATGATATATTTGCCGTTCTCGTGAAGCGTTTTTGCCGTATCTTTCTCTTCGCTGATGATGGTTTTGACGCTATGGGCTTTTTGGAACTCCTCTTCTATAATCAAATCGCTCGCGATATCAAGCTTTAACTGTGTGTCGCCTGTTTTGTTCGTGTGGTCGCTGTATCCGGTATCGCCGAACTCTATGGCTCTTTTGATACGAATGGAGGCGCGGCTAATAGCGTCTATGATTTCTCTCATCTGATTCTCTCTTTTGCCCTCTTTTTAAATAGGGGTTGATTATAGCAAAAAAACATTTATCTTTTAATGAGTTTATTAAGCCAATTAGCGTAAAATTGCGTCCTAATAGATACATAAAAGGAATTTTTCTGAAAAGTCTGCATATTTTAATATTGACGGTAAGTTGTGCGCTTTTTTTTGGCTGCGCGGCAAAAGAGGATATCGAGAGTCTGCGCGCTAAGCAGGCGATTATCAATACTCAAAAGGCAAGACTCTCTTTGGAGGATAACTCCACTTTGCTCATTACCGCCACATATCTCAATAAAATCAAAAGATATTCCCAAAGCGAGTTTGATATGATAGCGTTAAGCTTTTACTACTCAAAAGAGGGCGATGTCGAGCAGCTTGGCGAGCCAAATGTCAAGGTAGGGCAAAAGAGTGCCAATGTGACAAAACTCTCAGAAGATGACGAGATAGTCGGACAACTGCCTATCCGCAGCGCGTGGAGTAACTATTTTCTTGTGAGCGCGCCAAAATCAGATGATGAGCATATCAATCTTACAGTCGAAATTTATCCGTTTGAGAGGGTTGTGTTAAGATTTCCAAAAGCTCTTTAATGCTTACTTTTTTGTCGAAATTTTCCATATAAATAACATAATTTGCCAAAACTTTTTTGCCGTACTCTCTGCTCTCATCGCCGTGTAGAAGTTCGATGCTTAAAAATGGCTCGTATTTGCCGCTTTTAAATAATTTATCCGCTTGCAGCATCCTTTTCGTATAGCCTATACCGCCGTTGTAGGCGTACGCGACAAATAACGGATGATATAGATAAGTGTTTAGATAATTTAAATGGATATCGGTAAAATTATAGGCGATCTGAGGTTGGAACATATCGTCTAAATCAAAATTTTCCCATCTCTCTTTTTTTGCGATATCTAAGGCGACATTTGGCATAAACTGCGTCATACCAATGGCATATGAGGTAGATATCGCCGAAGGTATAAAGCGGCTCTCTTGTCTTGCGAGGGCGAGTATCAGCGCTTTTCGCTCATCTTCGATACCCGATAGATACTCTTCAAATGGGATGATGAAATAGTGGTATTTGTAGTTCGAGAGTCTTTCAAGTAAAAACGCGTAAACGGGCAGCGTATCTTGCGCGTCAAAACCGATAGAGTAAATCTCCATTTCTCTTTTTTCCATATCTTTTATCTTGTTTAAAAGCAGCCGCCACTCGAAAGGGTCTTGCATATTAAATTTATGGATCGCTTTTTGGCGCGAGGAGGAGAGGAAAATGATATTTTTAGCCGGAGTTCCAAACTTCTCTTTGGCGTATAAAGAGTAGATATTTATATCAAAACTGCCGCTAAGTTCTAATAGCGTTGATTGGTTATTGCTCGCAAGGTAGCTGAAAAAGAGCGATTTGTCCATATCGGATCTAAAGTACGCGTTTTTAGAGGCTGCGTCAAACAGCTCTTCCGCTAACTTCGTATTGTTTGATTTGAGAGCGTTTATACCAAGATAAAAGAGTGTGTGGTGGGTGAGTTTGTTGCTTTTGGGTGCGTAGATGAGCGATTTAGCGGGCTTTGGGAACTCATCGGCGTTGAAAATGATATATTTTACAAAAGTTTCGTAAGAGTTTGGCGAGGATTCTAATTTATAGAGGAATTTTTTATCGAGCGCGAAGTTTAAGTTCTGCTTGTAGGATTTTGGCATATCGTTGAATATCTTCAAAAACTCTTCCGCTAGCCCGTTTTTTTGCATCGTTTTAAACGGCTCTTTGCTCTTTAGGGCGATTATCCAGCTTGCCGTGAAATTGCTCTCTTTTTTGATCTTTTCCAAAAGAGCCGTCTTTGCGGAGTCGCTCAAGGGCTCTACAAATTGGGGCGTTAGGAGTTTTATAAGGCAGGTCTGATTTGCTTCAAGCGCGCTTTTGACGCTAAGCGGTTTACACACTTCGTTGAAATCAACATCAATCTTTTTTGCGAATCGACTCTTTAGGGTTGGATTCATACGGCTGACTTCATTGTAAAGGTCGTTAAGCTCCTCTTTGGACGCGTTGCCCTCAAGCAGGAGTCTGTAGATATAGTAATCTTTCGCGATACTTTTTGGCTTTGCTTTTATCTCTTTGTAATCCAAAAGCGCCCCAAAAAGCGCAGGGGCGCAAAAGAATAACAAAAGCAGAGACTTAAAACGCATAACGGGCTATTAGGTTGTTAAGAAATATTAGTATCAAAAGCACTATCATCGGCGCTATGTCTATCATACCAAAAGTTGTTGGGATGACTTTTCTGATGAAGCCATAAACCGGCTCGGTGAGCGAGCGCAGTGTTCGTACTATCGGATTGTAGGGGTCGGGGCGCACCCACGAGATGAGGGCTGAGATGATGATAATCCACATATATATGGTTATAACTATTTGTATGGTTTCCAAAAATGCTATCAGGACATTGTTCATTTGATAATCTCTCTTAAATATGTTTTTATCACGGGATATAGTGCGGCAAGTTCCGGTCCGTGTTCGGAATTTGTCAAAAGAAGGCGCAGGGGTCTGAAAAACGCTTTGCCTTTTAGGGAGGTTTTTTGGAAAAGGTAGTTTTTAAACTGCTCAAATTCTTCAAAGTAGGGTGCCTCTTGCAAGCTCTCTTTCAAAAGCGCAAATTCATTCTCAAAACCCTCAGGGGCAGATTTGGGCGCAAATATCGCCTCTATCTTTGGTTTTATCTCATCTATAACGCTTCCCTCTTCGGTGTAGAGCTTGGCGATTTTGCCGATGTTTTCATCTTCAAAACCGATGAGATTGGCAAACTCTTTATCGCTTAAGTTTCTTAAATGTTCGCGGTTTATCTGCCTTAATTTATCTATGTCAAATCTCGCGGGCGATTTGGCGACATTTTTTATATCAAACCACTCTATCGCCTCTTCAAGTGTGAAAATCTCAACGGGGGTTTTGTTGCCTAAAAGTATCAGATAATTTGTTATAGCGCTTGGCAAAAATCCCTGCTCCAAAAGCCATTTGACGCTTGAAGCATCGTCTCGCTTGCTCATCTTTTTACCCTCGCTGTTGAGGATGATGGGGAGGTGCGCATAAGTTATCTTTTGCGTGTATCCCAATGAAGCTCTTATGTGCTCTTGTTTTGGCGTGTTTGAGACGTGGTCTTCGCCTCTTATGATGTCAGTCGTCCCCTCCAGCATATCATCCGCCGCGCAGGCGAAGTTGTACATAGGGGTCTTGTTTTGCCGCAAGATGACAAAGCTGTCTATATCTTTTGGCTCAAATGTCAAAACGCCCTTTATGTCATCTGTGAAAGTGATGGGGTGTTCGGGCTGTTTCAAGCGCACGACGAAAGGTTTGTCGTTTGCCAAAACTTCTTCATCGCTCAAGTTTAAGCAGGTATTATCATATCTGTAAGCGGTGCCGTTTTGTTTGGCAACCTCTCTTTTGCGCTCTATCTCTTCTTCCGTGCAAAAGCAGACAAACGCCTTTTTTTCGGATACTAACTGCATACCAAGCTGTTGGTGAAATCTTAGATTTTTGCTCTGGTAGTAGATGTTTTCATAAGTGATATTAAAGGTTTTAAGTATCTCCAAAATCTCTGCATCTTTTCCGTCGATATTGCGCGCGGTATCGGTATCTTCTATGCGCAGATAAAAGCCTTTGCCGCTTTGGCGCGCGCGGATAAAGTTAAAAATGGCAGCTCTTAAATTGCCAATATGCATATCGCCGGTCGGAGACGGTGCGAAACGGTACATGTAAATCCTATTTTGGTTTTTATAAAGGAATGAATTATATCAAGATAATCTTATTAACTATTAAAGATGAGGCTTTAGTATCTATGCAGAAGTAACTTTACGTGAAAAAAAGTGCGCAAATAGCTTGCGCACTTTTGGTCGGTTTATTGGGCGAAAAGAATTTCAACTCTTCTGTTTTTGGCTCTTCCCTCTCTTGTTGTATTGGGCTCAAGCGGCTCTGTTTTACCGTAACTTTTTGTCGTGATGGCATCCTCTAAAACGCCTTTTTCCGTCAATCTTGTTTTGACCGACTCGACTCTTTTTTGGGACAGTTGCAAATTGTAACTATCGCTTCCGGTTGAGTCGGTATGACCTTTAATTAATACTTTGATATTAATATCATACTCGGCCCGAAAATCATCGGCTATACCTTGAATAATACTGTCCGCACCATCTGAAATCTCTGCGCTGTTACTATCGAAAAATATAGCTTTTACTACAGCCTCTTTTGGCTCTTCGTCGTTTATCGCCGTTGCGGGCTCATCTTTTGGCTCTTCATTTATTACAGGTGTGGGCTCATTTTTGGGCAACTCTTCTGCGATGGTTTGCGGTACCGGCGTAGCTTCTTGTGTTTTCTCGCCAAATACATATGCTAAACCAAGACTATAGAAAAGATTGGCTTTGTGTGGAGTGTCAAATCTTATGCTATTTCTCACCTCTGCTCTTAAAGCTACGCTATTTGTAAAATAATATTTTAAACCGAAGCCATATTGTCCGAATGCTCTACTCTCTTCGGTAGGTAACTCTTTTGAAAATCTTTGATAGCCGATACCTAAAAGAGCGTAGAGATTTGTTGGTCTTGGCGACTTTATCGACTCTGATATATCAAACTCTTTTATGGCGTTGAAATAGAGACGTTGTATGGAGCTCTCATCTTTTTTAGAAGGGTCTTTGCGTTCATATTTTGCATTTCTTGAATAGTCATATCCCGCCTCCAACTGGTCTATCAGAATATTTTTTATCCCAACACCCACTCTTATACCGTAAGTTGCGTGGTCATCATACTTACTTGTGCTAAACGGACTTACTCCGCCAACTACTGCCGTAACTTCATTGTTGCCGGCATACATCAATATCGCGCTTGCCCC
>JAISQB010000035.1 GCA_031274495.1 Campylobacteraceae bacterium
TCATTCCGTTTTCTCTCTCCGCTCCGCTAAAAATTCGTTCATCTTCATAAACGATACCTCTTATTTCAAGTTTTCTTCAAAAAACGCGCTCAGCCTATCAAACGGTATCACATCCGTCCTATCATATAAATCCGTATGGCTCGCGCCGGGGATAATCACAAGCTCTTTATTGTCACCTTTCAGTTTCTTGAATGCCTCCTCGCTGAAATAACGCGAATGCGCTTTTTCGCCGTGGATCAAAAGCACGGCGCTGCGGATTTCGTCGCTGTAGGCGAGAATGGGCGCATTGATGAATGATAGCGATGTAGTCTTATTCCAGCCTCCGTTGGAATTGAGCGAGCGTTTGTGATAGCCGCGCTCGGTTTTATAGTAGGCGTGGTAGTCTTTTAAGAACTGCGGCGCATCGGGCGGTAGGGTATCGGGCACGCCTCCGCCAAGTTCATACGCGCCGTTTTTCGCGTCAATCGTGCGTTGCGCGTTTAGCTGTTTGCGAAGTTCATAACGCCCATCGGCATCCGTCGCATCAAAATATCCGTTGGCGTTCACGCGGCTCATATCATACATCGTAGAGGCTACCGTCGCCTTGATACGCGTGTCGATAGCGGCGGCATTTATCGCAAATCCGCCCCATCCGCAAATACCGATGATCCCTATACGCTCGGGGTCAACAGCAGCGCGCGTGGCAAGAAAATCAACAGCAGCGCTGAAATCCTCAGTACTAATGTCGGGCGAAGCGACATAACGAGGCTCCCCGCCACTCTCGCCTGTATAGGATGGGTCGAATGCAATGGCGATAAATCCCCGCTCCGCCATCGTCTGGGCATAAAGTCCCGACGCCTGTTCTTTAACGGCTCCAAAAGGTCCGCTTACGGCGATAGCCGCATATTTGCGCGACCTGTCCAAATCTTTTGGCAGATACAGATCCGCCGCTATCTCAATGCCGTATCTGTTTTTATACGATACCTTCTCCACCGTTACATTTTCACTTAAAGCAAAAGTTTTTCTATCTTCCGCCGCCACATTCGCCTCCTTTATAGTTCCAAAATGGGCACAACCGCTAAGCGCCAAAACCGCCGCTATTATCAACACTGCCTTTTTCATTTTTTCTCCCTTAAAATCTTCGCGAGAGTTTGCTTTATCAACTCCCCCTCTTTTTCACCCACTTTTTGCGAAATCACGCTTGAGAGTTCGTATAGCTCATCCGCGCCGATTTTGATATTTAGCGCGACATTTAGATGACCCCTTAACTGCGCCTCTACGCCAAGGGCGGATAGAGCGGCGATGGTGGCTAACTCTCTGTCTTTATACTCTAAGACGCCGCGCGTGAAGATATCGCCGAAAAGGTGCTCTTTTAAGTATCTGTCAATCGCAGGCGCGAACTCGTAAACTGCCCCTTTGGCGGGCGCGCCGATGAGATAGGTCTGTATCTTCGTTCCCTCTGCGAGCTTATCTTTTGGCGGCGCGCTTGCCTCAACTCCCGCAACATCTTTTATCCCCTTTTGTTCCCGCGCCGCCACAACTTCGATAAAAGTATTAAGCCCGTTCAAGCTGCGCGGAAATCCCGTGTAAGCGTACATCTGGATAAGCACCTCCTTTATCTCATTTACCGTAAGCCCCGCGTCAAGCCCTTCATTTAACGCCACCCTCAACGCTTCCAAATCACCCTTAGCGGTAAATGCCGCGATGACGGCTACGCTCTGCTCTTTTTCGTTTAACAAATTTTGCACCTTACCCTCCCGCGCCGTAGGACCAACCGCCGCGCATCCGACGAGCGCCACTGCCGCGACTACGGCAAATATTAAATTTTTCACCATCTCCTCCTATAATCCCGTTCTTTTTTCAAGCTCTTGGGGGTATCGCTCTCCGCTGATTGTGATTTTTGCAAACGCGCTGTCGAGTTCGCTTAACTCTTCGGGGGTAAACTCAATCGAAACGGCAGCGATATTCTCCTCCAGACGATTTAGCTTTGTCGTACCGGGAATCGGCACGATCCACGGCTTTTGGTTTAGTATCCAAGATAGCGCGATTTGAGCGATAGTCGCACTCTTTTTCGCCGCCGCCGCTTCAAGCAGCTGAATCAACGGCTGGTTTAACGCGAGATTTTGGGGCGTGAATCTTGGAACGATACTTCTAAAATCCGTTTTGTCAAACCTCGCGTTTTTATCGACACTCCCGCCCAAAAAGCCTTTACCCAACGGACTAAACGGTACAAGAGCGATACCCAATTCCTCCAGCACAGGGAGTAACTCCTCCTCGGGGCGTCTCCACCAAAAAGAGTATTCGCTCTGCACTGCGCTCAATGGCAAAACCGTATGGGCGCGGCGAATCGTCTTTACGCCTGCCTCGGAAAGCCCCCAATGCCGTACTTTTCCCTCCCGTATAAGCTCTTTTACGGTACCTGCGACATCTTCAATCGGCACATTGGGGTCGACGCGGTGTTGATAGTACAGATCTACCACATCCGTTTTCAGTCGCTTCAAAGAGCCTTCTATGGATTTTCTGATGGTCGCGGGACGGCTATCTTGCACCTGCTTTCCGTTTGACGCTTGTTGTATCCCGAATTTAGTGGCGATAACTACCTTACTTCGGTAAGGCGACAGAGCCTCGCCAAGCAGCTCCTCGTTGGTAAACGGACCATAAACTTCAGCGGTATCAAAAAATGTTACGCCGCGCTCCACGGCAGAGCGAATCAACGCAACTGCCGCGCCCCTCTCCAACGCAGCGCCATAACCGTAACTCATACCCATACAACCAAGCCCGATAGCGGAAACTTCAAGTTCGCCTAATTTTCTTTTTTGCAATATGCTCATTTTTTCTCCTCCAATCCTTTATCTTTCAGCCATTTTGATAGCAGGTCCGCTATCTCTATATTATTTAAATCCGACATCGGAAAGTGCGTATTGCCGTAAACCCCAATCTTTGGCAACTCCACCAATGTAGCGTCCCCGCCGTGACGGTTGATAGCCTCCACAAACAGCCGCCCCAACGCCAACCGCACGCGCCAATTTTCAGCTCCGAGCTCGTCCGTTACCTCGTCTTTTATATTGTCGCCAAAATAGATGACGATAGGTATCTTAGTGAGTTTCAAAAAATCAGACTTCGATACGGCGCGTCCCGTGAGCGTTCCCGTGCGGCTTGGCATCGCTTCGGGGAGTTCACCTTCGGGAAATAGATAGTTGCCCGGCTCATACGCCGCGACCGCTTTGATGTTTTGATTTTTCACGGCAGCAGACCATCCGCATATACCTCCTTGCGAATGCGTCACCAATATCCCGCCACCTATCTTTTCAAAAAGCGCGGCTATACTCTCGCTAACCACTTCATCATCAAAACCGCCCGTATTTGGCGTCATCTGACGGAAAAATTGCTCAAGGCTCTCTTCATCTCGCGCAAATTGCACACCGTCAAAATAGTCAGGATATTTGCCGATACGAAATATCTCGTACCACATCTGTTCATCCGCTATAGGCTCTATATTAGCCGCAACGGCGCTTCGTCCAGCTTTCCCGCGCCTTGGCTGGTCGATGAGATAGACGCCAAAACCCCTTCGCAAAAATATATTTTGAAAACCCTCGCGTCCGTCGGGTGTGCTCTCCCAAGTCTTTGAAGATTGTCCCGCGCCGTGGAGAAAGACAAGCGGCAACGGGTGCGCGTTAAAGGGTATCTGATAAAACACATGGGCGTGGTCGCCGTGAAAGGTCTGACCTTCAGGATAGGGCTTGAAGTTATCAAACTTACTACTGTCATAACTGCCCGAATGTTGCGCGACTACGCCGCCCGCGGCAAAACTCCCCTGCTCTTTTATGATAAGCGCATCTTTGGGCAGATGGGCGCACCCGCACAGGATAACTCCCGCCAAAACAGCAACTGCTCTCATTTTTCATCCCTCAATCAAGCAGATATTGCTTGAAAAAACTATCTAACTTCGGGATAGAGATGTCCAGATATTGGGGGCGGTCGTAGAGGTCAACGTGCGACGCACCCTTGACTACAAATAGCTCCTTTGGCTCGCGGGCTTTACTGTAAGCATCCTCGCTAAAATATGCCGACACGGCGCGCTCTCCCACGATAAAGAGCAGCGCTCTGGGCGAAATCGTCTCTATCTGCGCGAAAGGAAAAAAGTTCATCATCGCGGCTTGACTGACGAGAGAATACGATGTGTCGGTATTGGGGTGCTGCGCTCTTGGCGTGCGGTAGTAGTCGTAAAATTCGCGCGTATTTTCCGTATCATTTTCGCTGATAGAAGCGGGAACGCCAAGCGTATCGGTGCGCTTTTCGCCCCTAAACTCTTTTGTGCGCAGTTCGCCAATGCGTTCAAGTGTCTTTACGCGCTGTTCGTAAGGTATAACATCGCCAAGCCCCTGCCTGCGCGCTCGCCCCAAATCGTACATACTCACAGTGGCAACTGCCTTTATCCTAAGGTCGATCGCCGCCGTGCTCACAGCGTAACCGCCGCCTCCACAAATGCCAAGAACGCCGATGCGTTTAGGGTCAACGAGCTCGTGATTGCTAAGAAAATCTACCGCCGCGCTGTAGTCTTCGACGCGGATTTCAGGCAGTTCTATATTGCGCGTCGCCCCGCCGCTATCGCCCCAAAACGACGCGTCAAACGCAAGCGTAACGAACCCCAATTCCGCTAGCCTTTGCGCGTGCAGCCCCGATGTCTGCTCCTTGACGCCCGTGAATGTATGCCCCACTATGACGGAGGCGTATTTTTTGGACCTGTCGATATTTTTCGGTATATACAGATCGCCTGCTACATCGATATTTATCCTATTTTTAAATATAACTCTCTTGACGGTTACATTCTCACTCAAAGCGAAAGTTTTGCCGCCTTTTACCGCGCTTTTGCTCTGCGCCTCACCAAAGTGCGCACACCCGCCGACAACCATCGCCATAGCCGCCATAAAACATATCTTTGCCACCATAAAAAGTCTCCTTGCTTTTTGATGGAGTATATCGCAAATGTAGGAAACGGCGGTTTTCCCTACGGCTCAAAATATTTTGCTGTAAAGCTCAATCTATCTTTGTGGGGGATTTGCCGAAGCGTTTTTTGAAGGCGTATGAAAAGTGCGAGAGATTTTTAAATCCCACATCTATATAGACGTCGGAAACTTTCCGATTTTCACGGTAAATCTTATCGTGTGCGGCTTGTAGGCGGCGTTCGATAATCCACTTTTGCGGCGGCAAATCGCTGATCTTCTTAAAATCCCTTTTAAGTGTCGCAAGGCTTCTTCCCGTAAAATGGGCTATCTCGTCTAATGTGAGTTCGTTTGTATAGTTTTTGTTTAGAAAGTCAAGAATATCTATCTTCCAAGGCTCCGTGAAATCAAAAAGCACCGAATAAAAGCGCTCGTCAGCATTCAAAAGCGCGTAAGCCCCCTCTTGTTGTTTTAGCCTCATCAGCTCATCCAAAGGCTTCACGGAAGAGTTAAAATACGGCGTCATCGATACAAACAGGCTCGTTATATCAGGGGCTAACGGCAGTTTTACGACATTTGATTTTAACTTACCGGCATCGTGCGGAAACTCCTTCACGGACCTGTAAAACTCCCGCAAAAACGAACGGCTAAAGAGCATAAAAATTGCCTTAAACCGCTCCTCGCCCTTTGGCTGCTTGGTCATACTCACGCGATTATTCCGCTTGATAAACACACACTCATCTTTACCCACAAATGTCTTCTTATGCCCCTCCTGCACGACCAATTCGCCCGAATAGACATACACAAGCGTATGCTCTTTGACCATCTTCGTACATCTTATATCGTTGTTAAACAGATAAGTAAAAAACACCTCAGCATAATGAAACGCCAACGACCCCATCCGCCCCGTATCCATATCGCCCTCCTTTTCTTGTGGAATTATACCGCGATATGGTGAAAATGTATGTCTGTTTTATGCTTCTACCATTTGGACAACTACAAGTCTACCGCCCTCATTGCGATCCAACAAAAGTTTTTTGCCTTCGGTTAATTCAATGCGCTCGCCTATTGCTATAGGTTTTGGCTTCTCTTTACTAACATCTGTTAAATCAGGCAACCCTTCGTTGACCAATAGCCATACATCATTATGTAACAAAAAATACCCAACGCGCTTTTTATGCGTATTGGATAATTTTTCATTTGGCGCAATTAAACGATTTGCCTGCCACCAAAAAAGCGACTGCCCCGACCAAACCATAACGCGGTGATCATCAGGACGAAAAGCGCCTTTTGAGCGCGACGAATAGAGATTTAAAACAGGCAATTTGCCGATATATGGAGTGCCGCAAAAAGGGCATACAGGCTTGGTCGAATTGTCAAAAACAAACCACTTTTGAGCACATTTTGGATTTTGGCACGGTTGAATTAGATCAACGGTTTTAACTAACGCGATCTCCCAATCATTCGCGCTTGGACGCGCCGAAGGGTTATGTAATCCGTCGATAAACGCACGTTCAAAAAGTTTTTTAAGATACGGACCGGTTAGCGAATATGGCAGTTTGGCGGTATCCGCCCAAGGCAGTTCCCATTTTTCCGCGTTTTTTAATCTTATACAGTTGGATTTATCGGTCGGATGTTCTACGAAAAGCGCTTTTTCGCCCATACTCAGAAGTTCGTCGCGTTGTTCGTCGTTAATATCATATACCTTGCCGCCGCGAAGCGGGTGCCGATATAAAAGATACATGTATATCAAAACCGCTAAAGCGTGCAGATCTGTTTCGCGTCGAGGCAGACAACGGGCGGGGTCATCTTTTTTTAGATGGCTTGTTTTAACCACTTCGGGCGCGATAAAATCAGGTGTTCCCACAACATCGGGCGGATATTTACCCGGCACCACAAGTCCATCGACGTCTATAACACATGCAAAACCGCCTGAAGGATCAACCAAAACATTCTTATAACTTAGATCAGAATGTGCAAGCCCCGCCGCATGCATTCTACGAGCCGCACGCGCTATCAAAAGACATATTTTAAGATGATTTAACCAATCCCCAAGCTCTTTTGGGTCAATGTGTCGATTTCGCAGTTTTGGCGCGGCAAACCATTTGCCCTCTTTTTCTTTGCCTTTAATGCCCAACATATCGTTATTTATAGAGCCGTATTCAAAAAAGAAACGCTTAGAATAAGTTGGCGCGACAATCCCAAGTTTGCCGTTATGTTCGATCATAGACGACGGCCAACAAAAAAGATCTTGCCAATATTTGCCGCCGTCTTGGTTAAAAATACTCTCTTTGTATTTACCGGTGATCATTTTCAAACGCTCTTTTGCCTGAAAGTCTTGCGCGTTTTTATAAAAACATACTACATAAGATCGATCGGGCGAAAAATAGACATCCTTCATAGCTCCCGAACCGATAATCTTATCTTCCCATTCGACATTTTTTCCGTCAAATGTTTTGCCTTTAATAACCGTCATTGTTACGCTTCAAACCACTGAACGGCTATCGTGCGATCGTCGTGATGACCTCGCACTTTAAAGTCAAGCCATTCGAGCAATTTTCTATCGGGATCTTCACTTTTTAAGGTGGTGGCGATAGCGTTCCATAATTCGTCCCATTTTGCGGGATCGTTTAATCCGTTTTCAAACATAGGATCGCTAATACCATCAGTCGTTAAAACTATCGCTTTTATATCGGCGAGAAAACCAACTTGGATTCGATTTCCAAAGCCCTCTTCTTTTAGTATAGCGCAATCAAGAAAGCGCGTCTGTCCCGCATATTCACCTTCGTCGGGTTTACCTAAAATTCTAATCTTCCCTTTATCGTTTTTGCTATACGCCGCGATCGCACCGTCGCCTACCCAAAACGCGGCGATAAAAACCTTATCGTTAATTTTTTTAACAATTGCTGCAAGCAGAGTCGTCGCCAAATCTCTATGTTGGACGTTCTCAGATTGCGATACCTTTTCTATACTATCTACCGCGTGCTTTGCCGCCTCCAAGAATGCGCTATTTACGATAGCACCAATCTCTTCTTGTTGTGTTTGTCCGTCCCAACTTTTTATTAGTTCAGTCAGCTTGCTACCATTTTCTTTTAATTTTTCAGATAGCGTTTTTCCCACCGCGCTACTTGCCTCTTTTGAGCCGACCCGAGATAATTTAGCGCTTCCCGCGCCGTCCGCAACGACCAAAATACCCCAATCATCACAACAATCGATAAAGAAATCGTCGTCGCGAAAACTACCCGTATGTGCGTGTGATCGCCCTCTTTTGCTTGCCGCCGCGATATAAATGTCACTCTCTTTTTGCATTATCTTTTTGCAATCCGTATGAGGCTTAGGGTGCGGCAGATTTTTGTTGGGTTCTATCTCTTGCCACATCTCCCACGAATCTCTATTGATAAGTAAAGCGACGCGCGCGCTGTGCGTTTCATTTGACGACGTTTTATACCAAAGATCAATTGGAAAGTCGCCGCTTTTTTGCGCTATACCGCTAATCATTTGCGTCTCTTTATCAAACTTTAACCCAACATCGTCGCTGATTTTAACGTCTATAACCGTAACGTTTGGCGCTTCGACGGCTATAATTTTTTCTTCGTATTTCTCACCTTTTTTTGCATTTGGCAACCGAAACCGCACGGGTTTATGCGGCTCTTTTTTTATATTTACCACGCCAATATTATTAGCCGTTTCGGAACTTTTTTGATTATTCTCGTCTTTATTTGTTTCGGCGTCCGTTTTTACATTCATATTTGCTCTATCCTTGTATTGCTTCCATTCCAACGCTACAAATCTCTTGAAGCATTTTGCCGCGTTGATCACCTCAGGTTGTTCAATAAATTTGCGTAGCTCGTCGTCGTCGACTTTGTCGTTAGCTAATAATGATACTTGATTTTCTGTCAGACTCAATATATTAAAAAGCGTTTCCTCCATTAAAAAACCTATCCTAACGATCGACCAACATCGAAATCTCCGCTGCCTTCGTTGTCAAAAAACAGCTTCTCTTCGCACCAAGGGCAGGTAGCCTTGCCGCCGCTTGTGCAGGTAAGTTTGCCGCAACTACAAGCCGCAAATGCCGAATGGTTACCGCAATATGGGCAACTTGGCACTCCGCTTAGTAGCGAGGTATTAATCTTGGCAGCCAAAAGATCTGTATGTGACCACCTAAAATATTCCTCGTCAATCATAAACGCGCCCTCCAAATCATAATAGGAGATATTCACTTCATATTCTCCGGCACTCAATTTTGTTTGAGATCGCTCATATTTGATAAGATACGGTTTTTTGTTCTTTTGACATCGTCCCGTCAATACAACACACGCCTCATCGGCATTTATGGGCGGCTCTTTAATCATAGTAAGAGCAATCCCATCCAAATCCGGCAATGGATTATTTTCGACCCCCTCCCCTACGCTCTTGCTCTGTGCAATTGTCGAATCTGATATCCACTTGATCAGCGCAGTATATTCGTTTTTGTCTGCTTCTTCGTAGATAATCACATATTCAGTTAGCTTTTTTAGTAGTGCAAAGTCTGCATTCCTACCAAGACTGATAGCAATCAGTGTAGCTCTTTTGGCATATTTCGCCTGCCAACGAGAGATGGCGACATCCGTTTTATCCGTTGATCGTCCGTCTGTAATTAAAAATACAAAAGGCTTCCAATCGCCCTTTTGCTCCGCAGTAGTTTTGACGACCGTTCTATCTATTTCGTTCATAAGTGTATCTAACGCCAAGCCCAAATTAGTGCCACTCCCAAGCGGCAATTTCGGAGAGTAAAACGAATAAAGCTCTGTAAGCGGCGCAATCGTTTTAGCTATTCCGGCAAAGGCGATCACAGACATATAAACCGTTTCAAGCGCGTAAGGATTAGAGCGAAGCACCGTCGCGATCGCGTTCATCGCCTCTTGCATCTTGTCTAACTTATCACCGACCATAGACTCTGAACAATCCAACAGAAAAAAAACGGGAAGTCTTCTCATTGGCACTCCTTATATTACGATGTTAATTTCAGGTGGCGGAGGGGGTAGATTTACCTGCTCCGTTAGCCCGTTGCTACTCGAACCTATCGACACCGAAGCCGAAACCCATTTGAAAAATCCGGTAAATGCGGCGCTATCCATAGTGTCTAACGCCACAACGCGATCGGTGAGCTCCAAAAGCGCCTCTTTTTTCGCTTTAGGACCCGCCGCGCACGCCAAGATAGAACCAAAGTTGCGCTTTTTAATCTCTACAACAGCGTCGTGGTAAGCTTGCAGATCGCTGGGGCTGCCGTCCGTCATCACGAACAATAACGGACGCCAATCGCCTTTCGCATTCGCCGAATTCCTTTTTACATCACGATCAACTAAGCGGATTAGCAGCTCTAACGCCGCACCCAAAAACGTAGCTCCCGAACTTGGAACGGTTATTTCGCTTAGTTGCACATCACTGAGTGGCGTAAGCGGTATAAGCTCTCTGGCTTCTATATCAAAGGTGATAACCGAAAGATAGACGCTGTCTAACGCATACGGATCCTGACGCATAGCGCTAAGAGCCGCTTGTAAACCGACATTGACCGAATGTATCGGCTCGCCTTTCATCGATCCTGAAGTATCAAGAAGGATATAAACAGGCAGACGTCTATTGGCCATTTATATGTACCGCTTAGCCCAATTGACAAACGAATCGCTATTATCGGGAGAGCCGATAGCGTTAAATTTCCAACCGCCATCTTCTCGAATCAACTCCGCAAACAGAAGCGATCGGTATTGCGAAAAGCCTTCGCCGCCGCTTAGATCAAAACGAACCATCTCCTTGCCTTTGCCGTCAACGGCGCGGATAAAAGCATTTTTGATATTGCCGAAACTCTGACGTTTCTGAATGCCTTGATAAATTTGAACAACAAAGACAATTTTCGCGAACTGCGCGGGCAGATCGTTTAGTTTTACGATAATCTGCTCGTCGTCGCCTTCGCCGGCACCCGTTCTGTTGTCTCCCGTAAGCCAAATAGCTCCGCTCGAATGGCGCAAATTGTTAAAAAATACAATATCGCCGCCTACTAAATTATTATTGCCGGCATTATGTATCTTGCCATCGCTATGACATAAAAACGCTACTGCGTCCAAATCATAATCGTCGTTTTGTCCGCCGCCACCCAATAAAGCAGCGATAAAGCCTTTTTTCTCTTCCTTGACATCCCAACCAAGCCCGATTGTTACCGTCGAAAGATCGTTCTCACTCTTTTTAAGGCTTACACCTTGCCCTTTTTTTAACGAAACAGCCATTTTTTCTCCTTTTTTAATTTAAACAACGATATTGATTTCAGGAGGCGGAGGCGGCAGATCGTTTAATCCGCCGACCTCTTTTTGCCCCTCCTCGATTTTTTGACTACCTGCCGTTACGGAAGCGCTGACCCATTTGAAAAACGCTTTGATTGTATCCGAATCCGTCGTATCAAGCGAAACCACAACTTCTGTGATTTGCTTCAAGACGTTTGTATCCGCGCCCGATCCCGCCGCGCAAGCGACGACAATCCCGGTCCTGACCTTTTTAATCGCGTCGATACCTTTTCTGACATCGTCAGTTGGTGATCCGTCCGTCATAATAAAAACGAGCGGTTTCCAATCTCCTTTTTGTTCCGCAGTCGTCTTTGCCACTTCGCTATCGATCTTCGACGCAAGCAGACAAAGCGCCTCGCCTAATTCGGTCATGCCGCCGGCTCTAATGCTCGGTATTTGAAACGCGCTAAGTTCCGTTAACGGAACAAGTTGTTTTGCGTCACTATCAAAAGTGATTACAGATAAGTATGCTGTTTCGAGCGCATACGGATCTTGACGCAGGGTCGAAACAAGTATTTGCATACCGTTTTTAACAGCTTCAATAGGCTCGCCACTCATAGATCCTGATGTGTCAAGCAACAGATAAACAGGTAGTCTTCTGGCCATTTTTTTCTCCTTTAGGCAACTGCAACGCCGAAGCCTTTGCATAGAGATTCAAGACCGCCGTTGTAGCCTTGTCCCACCGCTTTAAACTTCCATTCGCCATCTTTTTTGTAGATTTCACCGAATATCATCGCCGTTTCAATACTGTAATCTTCCGCCAGATCAAAGCGGGCAATCTCCGCGTTGTTATCGAGGTTGACAATACGCATAAAAGCGTTGCTTACTTGACCAAAGTTTTGTTTTCTTTTATCCGCCTCGTGGATCGTTACCGTGATCGCGATTTTTTCGATAGCGTCAGGAACTCTATCGAGATGGATTTTGATCACCTCGTCGTCGCCTTCGCCGGCACCGGTTCGGTTATCGCCCGTATGTTCTACCGATCCGCACGGCGACTTCAATTGCCCGTAAAAAATAAAATCGTCGCCATTTCTTACTTTGCCATCTTTTGTAAGTAAAAAAGCCGAAGCGTCAAGATCAAAATCCACACCGTCGGTTGATCTGGTATCCCAGCCAAGCCCTACAAGTATCTGTTTGAGCGAACCGTTTTTCGATAAAGAGACGTTGCCGCCTTTAACTAATGAAACAGCCATTGTTTCTCCTTGTTGTTGTAATTAGCGTCGTTTAAGACGAATTGACGAAATCAGCGCTTAGACAATAACGCTGCGCCTATCAAACCTATGGTAATTTTCTGATATACGGGTTACAATTCCCGTATTTTTACCCTCCCTGTAGTTTGTGATTAAGCAACTTCGACGCCGAAGCGTTTGCATAAGGCTTCAAGACCGCCGCTATAACCTTGTCCAACCGCTTTAAATTTCCATTCGCCGTTTTTTTTGTAGATTTCGCCGAAGATCATCGCCGTTTCAGTACTGTAATCTTCCGCCAGATCGAAGCGGGCGATCTCCGCGTCGTTATCGAGATTGACAATGCGCATAAAAGCATCGCTCACTTGACCGAAATTCTGCTTTCGCGCCTCTGCCTCGTGGATAGTTACCGTAATCACAATTTTTTCGATAGCAGCCGGAACTTTGTTAAGGTTGATTTCAATTGCCTCGTCATCACCTTCGCCTGCTCCCGTTCTGTTGTCGCCCGTATGTTCGACCGATCCGCACGGTGATGTTAGTTGTCCATAAAAAACAAAATCACTATCGTTTCTTACCTTGCCATTTTTCGCAAGCAAAAAAGCCGAAGCATCAAGATCAAAATCTTCGCCATCGGTTGACCTGGCATCCCAACCAAGCCCTACTAATATTTGTTTAAGCGAGCCGTCTTTTGATATAGAAACATTGCCGCCTTTTACTAATGAAACAGCCATTTTTTATTCCCCTTGTTGTTGTAATTCGCGTCTTTTAAGACGAATTGATGAGATCAGCGCCAAAGCGATAAATGTCACACCGATTAAGCCTGTAATAATTTCGGGTATATGGATTACGATTCCTGCAAGCATAATAACAGCAAGCGCACCGATCGCGTAGTGTGCACCGTGTTCGAGATAAACATATTCGTCCAGCGTCCCTTTTTTGACCAAAAATACCGTTAGCGAGCGGACAAACATCGCGCCGATCCCAAGCCCAAGCATAATGATTACGACATCGCGGGTAATTGCGAATGCTCCGATCACGCCGTCAAAAGAGAAAGAGGCATCCAATACTTCAAGATATAAAAATCCCGCCACGCCGTTTCTTGTAGCGACTTTAGAGGAACGCTCCTCTTCGTTCTCGCTTTCAAATAGGCTATCTATGCTGCTTACAGCTATAAACAAGATTACGCCGCCTATTCCGGCGCTAAGGATTGTTAACTTTTCGTCGGCGCTAACGGGTAGCCACAAATAAAGTCCTAAAATAACCAAAAGCGCTGCAAGAACGCCGATTGAATCGACTTTGCCGAGCTTTGCTATTTTTTCCTCGATTTTGCCGAGCCAATGAATATCTTTGCCTTCGTCAAAGATAAATGAATAAAAAACGAGTAGTAGAAATGTCCCGCCAAAAGCGGCTATCCCCGCGTGGCTTTCCGTTAGATGGCGCGAGTATTCGTCCGGGTTTTCTAACGCCATAGCGGTTACTTCACTAAAACCAAGACCTGTAGCGACCGCGACAATTACGATAGGAAAGATAAGCCGCATTCCAAAAACAGCGATCAAAATACCGATAGTTAGGAATATCTTTTGCCACTTGGCGTCCATCTCTTTCAAAACAGACGCGTTGACGACTGCATTATCAAATGAAAGACTAACTTCCATAACGCCAAGAGTTAGCGCGATTAAAACTGCATACCACCATCCCATTGCATTTTGCGTTCCCCAATAAGCAGCGATCGCAAGACACACAATGGTTACGATAATAGAAAGTCTAAAATCTTTCATTTGACAACCTTAACGATCGTCAAAGAAGAAAAATTGTTGACTATTTGATTATATTGTTGCTTGTTGGGGGGGGGGGGGGTGAAAGATAGCGAAACACTAAATGAGATGCATATAAATGCGTTATCAAAGCATTTCGTATTGTTGGCACAATCTATCATTTTATTATACCTCCACTGAAAATCTTAGAATTCTATCAGCAAAAACATTAATCTTATCTGAAATAAATATAACATATTTGATTTTTTACTATGTTGTATTTTATTTTTTATATAGCATTATCAATTAATTCTAACTAAATCGAGTCTTTCATTATTCTCAAAGTCAAACAAAGGCAGCTATTTTTCAAACTTTTTAGCTAAAATTAAGTCTTTTTTGCCTTAAAAGTACGATATTGAATAACTCATTAATAGAGTGCTTATCTCGGCGGGCGATTACCTTGATATTTTTTGTCCAAATATCGCAACTATCTCCTATATCGCAAAGTCCGAGCTAAGCGTATTTGTTGGCATCCAATTTGTATCCGGTGTCAGATTATAGTCGTCGTACGGTAAGCGCCTTAAATTTAGGTTGTTTTTGCATATTTCACTCTTAAGCTTTTTATAATTTTACATCGCTATCGCTATAAATCCCTGCGTGCTCCGTTTGGCGCTCAAAACGCTCAATGCCATTTAAATCTTCACCCACCGCCGACGAAGCGCAGTAGTTCTACGCTATCGCTATCTTTTAGTTCGTGGGTTTTCCAGGCTTCTTGTTTTACTACATTCATATTTACAGCGGCTGCCATTACTTGGTTTTCTACTTGAAGCTCTTTTATCAGCTCGTCTATGGTTTTTGTGTTGGTTATTAACTCTTCGCCGTTTACATTTAATCTCATTTTTATACCTTTTGAAATCTCATCATACTAAAGCGCTCGCCCAAAAATGAAGGGTCTATGAGCTGCATAGCTTTGCCGAGCTCCATCCTGTAGCTATCTTGCGAGACGCTGTTTTTCAGTATCTCTAATAGGTCAATCAAGCCAAACTCCACAAGTGCTTTGGCTTGCGTGCAAAACGCGCACTCTTTGAAGCCGCTCGCCTCAAAGACATCTTTTAAATGTGAAAAATTTACATCGTATGTCAGGTCGCTTTTTTTATATAATAATTTTAAGCTTAAATCTTTAGTCTGTTCGCTTGGGGCATACTCCGTGAGAGAGAAAAACGGATATGTCTTGTGGGCGCTGTAAATACGCAGTGAGATGTCGCCGCGGGGCTCTTTTTGTCCGTAATCAAATGTGATAAATTCACCCTTTGATACAGAGCTTGAGAGCTCCTGCGCGAACTCTTCGTAACCCTTGGCAACTTCGCCTTTTGTTATCTCGTAGCGGGCGCATAGCTCTTTTGTCTCTTCGTCTATCTCGCCAAAAATCGGCTTATCGTCCGACATATAGAGCATACTCCCGTCCTTCACCACTTCGCAAGCAAATGCGTCAAATAGCTCGTTGGCGACGACAAAAGCCTCTTTTGTTTTGAACTCTTTTAAGCTCTTGTACCAGTTAAATTTCACCGCTTCGCCGAAAGATTCGCCAAGATATCGCTCCTGCTCTTTTTGGATTTTCTCCTGCGGCTCGATGATGACGAAGACGAGAGTCTCCAAAAGGCGCGGCTCTAATGTATAGATAAACTGCACCATATCGGCTATGAGGTATCCGTGATGCGCCCCTATCTCCACGACCGCCGCGTTTTGGGACAAAAATCCGCTTTTTATGAGGGCGATCAACCTCTTGGCGATAGTACCTCCAAAAAACATAGAGGTGGTAACGGATGTGGCGAAATCGCCCTTTTTGCCGATGCTTGGCATAGATGAGTAGTAGCCGTCTTTGGCGTAGAGCCACTCGTTCATATATTGGCTAAAGGGTGTCGTCATTTGAGTCTGTCAAGCGCCCTTTCAAATCTTACAAAACCCTCGTTGATTTCGTTCTTCGTGATGGTAAGGGGCGGTAAAAATCGTATCGTATTGCGTCCTGCTTTCAACACCAAAACGCCCTCTTCAAATGAGGCTTTTATCACCTTTTGGACTGTGTCGCCCTCTTTGCACTGTATGCCGCGCATTAGCCCTATGCCGGTGGTCGCCGTGAAGATATCGGGGTGTTTTTCTACGGCGCTTTTTAACTTTTCATCAAAATAGTTAATCGCCTCTTCCAAAAGCCCCTGCTCTTCATAGCTCTCCAATATATCCAACACTTCAAGCCCCGCGCGCGTACTCAAAAAATTGCCGCCGAATGTGCTTCCGTGGTCGCCGGGCTTAAAGATATCTTTGTGCTTTGTCATAACCGCGCCTATGGGAACGCCGCCGGCAAGCCCTTTTGCCAGCGTGATGATATCGGGCTCTATATCGTAAAGTTGTGTCGCTAAAAATTCGCCGCTTCTAAAGACGCCAGTTTGCACTTCATCTATTATAAATAGAAGGTCGTTTTTGCGCAAAAATGGGGCGAGCTCTTGTATCTCTTTTTTATCAAACGCCTGCACTCCCCCCTCGCCTTGAATAAGCTCTATCATAACTCCAACGGTCTCATCGTCGATAGCGGCATATATATCTTTTATCTCGCTTTTATACTCAAACCCGTCGGGATAGGGGCTGAACGCCTCTTGGTGAAAGCTCTGCTGTCCTGTAGCTTTTACCGTGGTGATGGTCCTGCCGTGAAATGAGTGCTCTAAAGTTAAAACTTTGTATCGTTTGTTTTTAAATCTATTTTGCCCGTATTTTCTGGCTATTTTTATCGCCCCTTCGTTTGCCTCCGCGCCGCTGTTGCCAAAAAATACCGCCATATCAAAACCGCTTAGTTCTACTATCTTTTTGGCAAGTTTTGCTTGGGGTTCTATCAAAAAAAGATTTGAAGTGTGCGTCAGGTGCGATACTTGGTCGTAGATAGCCTCCGCCACTCTTAAGTTGGCGTGCCCCACGCTCACAACGCCGATGCCGCTCGTAAAATCTATAAAATCTCTCCCGCTATCATCAAACAGCGTCGCATTTTGTCCGCTTTTAAAGTTGACATAATTTCTGGCGTATGTCTGTAAAACATACTCTTTATCCATCTCTTCTAAGGTCATCTCTTCTCCTTTAACCAATTGTCGGTAGTTTCCATTTTTTGTAATACGCCAAAAGACGCAAAAACACCCCGATAACAAATATCACCGCCGTGCCGATGATATTTAAAACTCCAAACGCATTTAGCGCGTACATACCAAGCGACACGATGATAGCGATGGTAGCGTAAAAGTCGCTTGTCAAAAAAAACGGTATTTTGTTTAAGAGTATATCCCTTAAGCAGCTCCCGCCCACAGCCGTTATGAGGCTTAACATAACGATACCGAAGATATTAAATCCCACCTCAATCCCAACAAAAGTGCCCGCTATCGCAAATGAGACAAGACCTAAAGTGTCGCTTAAGACAAAAATCGTCGTCTGCTCAAACTTGTCGTGTTTTTTGAGCTTGAGCAAAATCGCTATCACGACTACGCCTATGACAAGCAGTGTGGGCATCAGATGTGTAAATGTGTAAGGCATCTTGCCGGCTATCGTATCTCTTGTTATACCGCCACCCAGAGCCGTCAAAAACGCGGCTATAAAGATGCCAAGGAGGTCAAGTTTCTCCCTTACCGCCATATAAAATCCGCTCAAAGCAAACGCGATAATACCGAAAAACTCGGCAACTTCAAATAGGTAATTCACTTATTTGCCCTTATCTATATATATAGGAGTGGGATTATAACTAATTTTTCTTTCAAAATGGAGTTTTTTAATATTTTTTTAGTATAATCGCTCTCACCTTTTAGTTAAGGATAGAGCTTATGAAGCCGTTTAGTTATTACAATCCCGTTAGAGTTCTGTTCGGAAGCAAACAAAAATATATAGCAAATATATTGAAAGCGGACGGACATTCAAAGATTTTATTGGTATATGGTAAAAATTCTATCAAGAAAAGCGGACTTTATGATGAAATCTGCAGGGCGCTAAAAGAGGCTGATATTAAATTTATAGAACACAGCGGCGTTAACTCCAATCCGATTCTCTCACACGCAAGAGAGGGAGCACAAAAGGCAAAATGCGTAACTGCCGTGCTTGCCGTAGGCGGCGGAAGCGTCATAGATGAGAGCAAAGCCATAGCCGCAGCCACAGCGTCGGAATGCGATGTATGGGAACTTTACAAAAACAAAAGACCAACGGACGCGCTGGATTTGTATGTGATATTAACACTATCTGCTACCGGAAGCGAGATGAACAGCGGTTCGGTTTTGACAAATGAGGAGACAAAAGAGAAGCTCTCGTTTAACTCACCGCTCATTTACCCCAGGGTTTCGATTGTAAACCCCTCTTTTACCACTACGCTTCCTAAAGAGTACTTATCCTACTCCGCCGTTGATATCATAACCCACGTGCTGGAGGTCTATTTTACGGCAGAAGAGCATCCGCAAATCCAAAATAGATTTTGTGAAAATATCATCAAAAGCACTATAAAAACAACAAACGAACTTTTAAAAAATCCAAACGACATTGAGGCGCGAGGCGAATTTGCCCTGTGTGCCACGTGGGCGTTAAACGGACTTACATCTTTGGGCGTCGGGGAGTATTCGTTTCCAAACCATATGATAGAGCACTCCCTAAGCGCGATATACAATGTCCCCCACGGTGCCGGACTCTCCGTAGTGCTACCGGCGTGGTTGAAGTGGTTTTACGAAGAGACTAAAAATCCGCAGGTTGTGCGCTTTTCTAAGAAAATATTTTTAAAAAAGTCCGCTAAAGAGGGCATAAGTGCACTTAAAGAGTGGCTCAAAAAGATAGACGCTCCGATAACTTTAAAAGAGCTTGGCATAAAAAGTGAAGATGTCGACAAGATAGCAAAAAATGTGGATTTGGTCTCAAGTAAATGGGGACTTAAAGAGAAATATCCGTATGAAACTGTAAAAAAAATACTAAATTTAGCTAAATAACGAAAAAAAATTAAAAAAGTATCGAAATTTTAAGTTTATGAAAACTCTTTTTAAAAATCTTTTTTATATAATGCTATACTAAATTTGCATTGCAAAATAAAAGGGAGCACAAAGATGAAGAAAGTTTTGTTGTCACTTGCGGCATGCGTTGCGGTTGCCACTGCGGGAGTTAACGAGATAACACCTACGTTCGGTGGTGTAAGTCCGATAGATACCAGAAAGTTAGAAGATCATTTAACTTATGGTCTAAGAGTTAGTCTGGGACTTAGTAAATTCATAGACCAATTGGAGCTTGGTTATGACTATTCGCCAGATGTGGAGTTTAAAAGAGCGGGAAAAATTTCGGATATACATAGGTTATATTTGAACATTATCAAAGACTTTAGACTCACAAATAGTATCGTTCTTTACGGACTTGCCGGAGTTGGACATGAAGATATAGTTAACAGTAAGGTAGATGGCGATAGCGGGTATTTCGCACAATACGGAGCCGGTTTAAAATTATATTTTACCAAAAGTATAGCGCTGAGAGCTGAAGCAAGACACGCACTAAAGTTTAAAAACGAATCGCCTGCCAGCCTATTATATACGGTAGGTTTCAGCATACCGTTCGGAGGAGGCAGCAGCAGTAGCAGTAAAAAAGAAGAGCCTATTGTCGTCCAGAGCGTGCCTGAACAAAAGGCGCCATCTTTGGTAGAGATATTTTTAGAAGAGAAGCCTACACCTGTTGCGGCACCGGAACCAGTCGTAGCACCGGAGCCGGTAGTGGAGCCGGAGCCTGTTGTTGCAGCACCGGAGCCAGTAGTTGAGCCTGAACCTGTTGTAGAACCTGAGCCAGAGCCTGTCATAGAGCCTGAACCGGTAGTTGAGCCTGAACCGGTAGTTGAACCTGAACCTGTTGTTGTAGAGCCTGAGCCTGTTGTAGAGCCAGAACCGGTAGTTGAGCCGGAACCGGTAGTAGAACCAGAACCGGAGCCTGTTGTAGAACCGGAACCGGTAGTTGAGCCAGAGCCTGTTGTAGAACCTGAGCCGGTGGTAGAAACTGTTGTAGAGCCGGAACCTATAATAGAAACCGTTGTAGAACCTGAGCCTGTTGTAGAAGAGCCTACGCTAGCATCAATTGTAGAGCCTGAGCCGGTAGTAGTAGAGCAACTAAGCGAGATAGAAGAAGGTATCATCGCGGCACTGGCGCTTAGCATTCCTGGTTTTGACCCGCTATATTCAAGCGATCATAGATATTTTAATTTTAATTTCGACAGTCTGCAAATTTTAGAAAAAGATGCCAACGTTGCCGATCTGATTGCAAAAGATTTGGGACAACGCACCAATATACTAATAAAAGCAGAAGGTTATACCGATATAGTAGGTAGCAAATGGTACAACCTCAAACTATCTCAAAAAAGAGCAAATGTTGTTAAAAGCGAGCTAATAAAGAGCGGTATCTCTCCAAATCAGATTGAAACTGAAGGATACGGTGCAAATAATCCTATCAAAACCAACGCTACCCCAGAGGGAAGAGCTGAAAACAGAAGAGTCGAAGTTTTGTTTGCAGCCCCTGTTGCATACTTTAATTTTGACAGCGCGGTATTGCCTGACGAGGGTAGCAAAGCCGTTAAGTTTATAGCGGACAAACTTGAAGGTTTTGGTAGTGTTAAAGTTAGAGCCGAAGGACATGCGGACTCCGTAGGCAGCAAACTATACAACCTCAAACTCTCTCAAAAAAGAGCTATAGCCGTCAAAGATAAGCTTGTAGAATACGGCATAGAAGCTGACAGAGTTGAAGCCAGAGGCTTTGGCGAAGACAAACCTCTCAAATCAAACGCTACTGAAGAGGGTAGAAAACAGAACAGAAGAGTTGACGTACTATTCATCAATCCTGCAAGATAGATTTTTACATTGAGCGTGCGGTGTTACGGCACCTGCGCTCAAAAATTTTCACACAAACTTTTTATTCACACCTGCTTATGATATAATCCGCATAAAGATTCAAAGGAGTTATCATTGAGTACTGATGAGACAAAAGTCAAAGAACCACCCGTTCTTTTCGACAAAACACAAGCTATCGTAAAGGAGCTATCGACTATCTTTAATGCTCCTATTATCACATATTGGAACAGTTACAGAGGCGGCGTATGCCAAAACGATGTCATCGTGCTTTATGATATATTGGAAAATATCGGGAAGCAAGATAAGATTTATCTATTTATCAACAGCGGCGGCGGGAACGGCAGTTCGAGCTCCAGAATTATAAATCTCCTCAGGCAATACGCTTCAAATATCATAGCACTCGTACCGCTTGAGTGTGCTTCGGCTGCGACTATGCTTGCTATCGGGGCAGATGAGATACAAATGGGACCTTTGGCATTTTTAACGGCCGTAGATACTTCACTAACGCACGACCTCTCGCCCTTAGACCGCGACAATAATAGAGTCAGCGTAAGTTTGGACGAATTAAACAGAATAGTCAAACTCTGGGAAGAGCACGCCACGAAAAACGATATAGCTGCCAATCCGTATCAATATCTTTTTGAACATGTACACCCGCTTGTAATAGGCGCGGTGGATAGAGCTGAAAGTCTTTCCATAATGCTTTGCGAAGAGATTTTGACGACGCATATGAAAGATAAGGATAAAATCCAAAAGATAGCCGATACGCTAAACTCCAAATACCCATCTCACGCATATCCGATTATGTATGATGAGGCAAAAAAGATAGGTCTGAATGTTACAAGAATGGCAAAAGATGTAAATACTCTGCTTTTGGATCTGCACCGAATCTACTCAGAGATGGGACAGAAAGCTACTGTGGATTATGACGAAAAAAATTCACACTCAAATGAGATTTTAAATATCCATGAGAGCAGCGGCAAGCAGATATTTTATCAAAATGATAAAGATTGGTTTTATAGGGCTGAAGAGAGAAGGTGGATAACCTTAAACGATAATTCAAGTTGGCACAAAATAGAAAAAGATGCCAAGGGTAAATTGATTAAAAGTATTTTACATGTTGAGTAGCTTCAAATAAGATTTAATTTAATTATATACCAAATATTATCAAAAGACTTCATAAAGTTTATTTTGCTATAATTTTAAAAATTTTTTTTAAAAGAGGAGTAAACTTATGAGAAATATCGCATTGGCGGTTGCGGTAAGTTCGGTATTTGCGTACGCCGGCAGCAGTGAAATAACAGTGGTAGGCGGCGGCGTACACCCTTCTATCTCAAGCAAGTATGACAACCATGTAACATATGGTATAAGGATTGGCGCGGGGATAGAAAGCGCTATAATTGACCAATTGGAAGTTGGGTATGACTATTCAAAAAAAGCCAAATATGAACGCATAGAACCACCCAAAGAAGATGAGAGTTCCATACAGCGTTTCTATCTGAACGCCATAAAAGAGTACGATATATCAGAGTCAGCAAAACTTTACGCTCTTTTGGGTATCGGATATCAAAAGTTCTCGGAAGATTTGCCCACTGAAGAGAGCAAAACATTTGGACAATATGGCGCCGGTTTAAAATACTATCTTGTAGATAGTGTGGCTTTAAGGGCTGAAGTAAGGCATGGCATAAGATTTAGCACTCCACATAAAAATAATTTATTCTACACTCTTGGCTTAGCATATGTATTCGGCAAAAAAGAACAAGAAGCTACGCCGGTGGTACAAACTATAGCAAAAAAAATTCCTCCGATAGAAGAGCCGCCAAAAGAAGAGTATATAGAAGAGCCCCTACTTCCTGAGCCTACATTAATAGACGAAGAAGATATTAAAGGAACCGTTGTAAAAACCGTATCCTTAACTCAAAAAGACTTTACTTTCGCCCCCAACAGTGCGGCAATTCCTGCTGACGCGGAGGGTATTCTTCGAGATATAGCAGACGAATTAAATATTAAAGAAAACTTGAATATCAGAATATTAATTGAAGGGCATACTGATTCTATAGGAGATGATAGTTATAATTTAGAACTATCCGAAAAGAGAGCCAAACTGCTTAAAAACAGTCTGATTGAAAATGGTGTTGACGCAGATAGAATTATCGCCAGAGGCTACGGCGAAAGCAAACCTATCAAGCCTAACCAAACCGAAGAGGGAAGAGCCGAGAATAGAAGAGTTGAAATTATATTTGTTCAATAAATCAATATAGGTGCGTAAATATTTACGCACTTCCCCCTCATTACTTAAGTAAGTATTAATAAAAAATTTAGTATAGTTTATGTTTAATCTAATCTTGTAGATTTTATTATTTTCCGAAGGAGTTAGGGTATGAAAAAAATTGCATTGGCGGTTGTAGCAAGTAGCGTATTGGCGTTTGCAGCAAGCAGTGAAATAACGATAGTAGGTGGCGAGGCAAAACCGCTTAATTTGAACGAATATGACAAACATATAACCTATGGTGTGAGATTTGGCATTGGATTAGAAGACGCCTTAGGAGTAGATAATCCTTTCGTTAGCCATGTAGAGATAGGATATGACTACTCAAGAGAGGTTGAATATACGCGTAAACAATCAAATTTCAAAGGCGAGAGTTCGCTATATCGCCTCTATGCAAATGCCATAAGAGAGTTTGATCTAACAGACTCGATAAAATTTTACGCTCTTGCGGGCGTGGGATATGAAGAATTTGCAAGAAAAGTACCCAAAAGATATTTTGTATTCGGACAATATGGCGCCGGTGCAAAATATTACTTTACAGACTATTTGGCATTAAAAGTTGAGGTAAGACATGGTATAGAGATCGAGTCTCCCAATAGGGACAATCTATTTTATACTCTTGGCTTAACATACACATTTGCTGGGAAAAATCAAAAAGAACCGGCACTGCAACTTCGGTAGCACTTTAGGTACAAGAACAAGCTCCTGCACAAGAAGAAGCTCGTTCTTGTACGACCCAAAAAACAATAGCCTTCTGTAGCAGATATAAAATAACTTATACCAATAGATGAAGTTGAAGAAATTATCGCAAAAACTGCATTTTTAATTCAAAAATATTTCACTTTATATATCAACAGCGCAAAAGCTCCGTCCAACAAAAAGAGTATTTTTTTAAAGCATAGCGAATGTTTTGCAAGTCAAAAAAAATTTAAATATCAAAGTTATCAATCAAAGACTATACCCATTCAAAGCATATAGTTACAATTTGTGTATGCGATTGGTATCTTATAAATTACTTAAAATTAATTTTGTAAGTTTAAGCTATTTAAAGCGCATATATTAACTCTTTAGCCGTTTTCGCTATTTTCCATCTGCTTGTGATGATTGTACCATATTGGATAAGATGTGATTATTCTTCATATAGTTGTATTTTAATTTTCCAAATGAACTAAGATTTGGGCTCTCTCCTTTTACGCCCTATCGGAAAAGAGCCTGGTTAAAAAAAGCATTAACCACAACTAACGACTACAATAAAAACAGACCTACCAAGTCAAACAAAATTAAAGATAGAATAGCAGAAAGTATTTTTATTCAATAAATTATTTTAAGTGGGTAAATAATTTGCGCATTTTCCCTGCTATTCTCAGTAAATATTAATAATAAATTTAGTATAGTTTACACTTAATCTAATGCTTATAGTTTTTACTATTTTCTTTTAAAGGAGCGGGTATGAGGAAAATCGTATTGGCGTTAGGGGTAAGCGCGATATTGGTATATGCTGGCAACAATGAGGTGACAGCAGTAGTTGGCGGAGTGCATCCGCTTGGTTCGGATAGGTATGACAACCATATAACTTATGGTATAAGAGGTGGCGTGGGGCTAAAAAACTTTATAATTGACCAGTTGGAATTGGGGTATGACTATTCATCCGGCGTCAAATACGAAAACTCAGAATCAATCGATGTACATCGTCTCTATTTTAACGCCATAAAAGAGTATGATATATCCAAGTCGGCAACAGTCTATGCTCTTTTGGGCGTTGGCTACCAAGAGCTTTCAAAAGATTTGCCCGATGAAGAGAGCGGTGTATTCGGACAATACGGTGCCGGTTTAAAATACTACTTTACCGACCACATAGCTTTAAAAACAGAAGTAAGACATGGCATAGGATTTGACTCTATCCATAAAGGCAATCTATTCTACAATCTTGGATTGGCATATACATTCGGCGAAAGAGAACAGATATCTACATTGGTACTTGAAAAGACTCTATTTTTCGCCATCAATAGCGCAGAAATTCCACCCAGCGGAGAGAGTATTCTCCAAAGTATAGCAGATGAATTGAAAGCGGAAGAGAATTTAAATGTCGCCATATTAATCGAAGGTCATGCCGATTCAACCGGAAGCGATATTCACAATTTGCAATTGTCCGAAAAGAGAGCCGAATCTGTTAAGCATAATTTGATAGAAAAAGGTATTTTTGAAGATGCAATTACAACAAAAGGTTTTGGCGAAACAAAACCCATCAAATCCAATGATACCAAAGAGGGAAGAGCTGCGAACAGAAGAGTTGAGATTATATTTGTTCAATAAATTAGTTTAAGTGCGTAAATAATTTACGCACTTTCCTATATATCTTAAGTAAATATTAATAATAAATTTAGTATAGTTTATGTTTAATCTAATGCTTGTGGATTTTGTTATTTTTTTTTAAAGGAGCGGGTATGAGAAAAATCGTATTGGCGTTAGGGGTAAGCGCGATATTGGTATATGCTGGCAACAATGAGGTGACAGCAGTAGTTGGCGGAGTAAGTCCGCTTAGTTCAAATAAGTATGATGACCATATTACTTATGGCATAAGAGTCGGCGCAGGGATAAAAAACGCTATAATTGACCAGTTGGAAATTGGGTATGACTACTCAGACAATGTCAAATATACAAGCATAATATATCCACCTACAAAAAACAAGAGTTCGGTACATCGTTTCTATTTTAATGCTATAAAAGAGTTTGATATATCAGGGGCAATAAAGTCAGCAAAGCCAACAAAACTCTATGGTCTTGCAGGTATCGGCTATCAAAGGTTTTCAAAAGATGTACCTACTGAAAAAAATGGTGCATTTGGACAGTATGGCGCAGGTTTAAAATACTACTTTACTGACAATGTGGCATTAAGGGGCGAAGTAAGACACGGTATAAAATTTAACTCTCCTCATAGGTCCAATCTTTTCTATAGCCTTGGTATAACATATGCATTTGGTGAAAAAAAACAAGAGGTCGTAGTACCGCCATCACTTAATGATGTTACTACCCCACCCGTTGTTAAGCCTGTTGTAAAA
>JAISQB010000072.1 GCA_031274495.1 Campylobacteraceae bacterium
TGGCTATTGAGAGTTGGAAACGCCCTGTCCCATACCGAACCAGGAAGCTAAGCAACTCATCGCCGATGATACTACTCTTTACTAGAATGGGAATGTAGGTCGCTGCCGGCTTCGTAAAAATAACTTCTATATCTTCATTTGCAACTTACAAACTATTTTCATCTATACAATCGTCAATAAAATTTTGAAAGCTTTTTTTCATCATCTTTTAAAAGTCATACATCTTTGCAGTCATAAAAATATCATCTTGATTGTTATTTTCTTTTATGTCAAACAGTATGATTTTATATTTTTTATGCAATAAATTCTCAAATCAAGCCATTTTATCTCACAATAAGCCAATATATTAAGAAAATATTTTTATAAGACGGTGCTATACAAAGAATCTTTTAATAAATATTTATGTAAAATCACAAGATATTTTTACTTTAAACATAAAAGGCATCGTAATGATACTATTTATCAAAAAATTTTGCAGAGAGAGAGAGAGAGAAATCTTAAAAGATACTTAATAAATTTACTATCAAAAAACTACCTGATATTCTTGCGTTTTTACCACATGTTCCACAAATATGTTATTTTTTTTACTCTACAGTTAGCAAATAATAAAAATATAAAATTAAGTTAGGATGCCAATATGGATGCCGAAGTGATAGATATGGGTATAGATGACGAAAGAAAACAGGAAATTAATCGTCTAAGTGATGAAGCATATAGTTTGCTACATCTTCAAAAAAGAGATGCACCGCAAAAAGTAGTAGCTGCAATTAAAAAATACGCAGATAATATGCCTGTTGGCTCAGACGAAGAGCAAAAGAACATAATGTCAATGCTTTATGTATTGCTTTGCAATATGATAATTAAAAAATACAAATGGCAATGGCGCTATCTTGATATTGAAGGCAGCATAAAAGACATATGCCTTGTTTCTCCTGACAAAAGTTATATTTATACAACAGAAGATGTTTTAGACGATATTGCCAATGAAAAAGACAATAATGTATTGTTAAAGTTTTTTAATATGTTGGGAGATATATCACAAATAAAACCTCCGCAAAATTATCAAAAAATCTCGACTAAAACAATTACGACAATGATAAATAGCAGTAGTATTTTAGCGAACAATAATAAAACCAAAGCGAGTATAGCCAACAACAATCCTGTCACTTCAAACAGCGGTAAGACAAAAAATGATATAAGTTGGGGCTGGATCATTTTAAGCATTTTGGTGGCATTGCCTATTGTTAGGCGTTTACACAATACGCTTCCTAATCCCGATTGGATATTGAATTTAGACAGAATTGTTTTAGCTATTATTGTTTTTATTATTGTTTTTATCGTAATTCAGATTCTGGTTGCGTTGTTTACGGTTGTCGTACTGACATTATTCTCTTTCTTTGATGTAAAAGACGATACAAAATGGAGCTGGACCATTTATATTTTAAGTTTTTTGGTAGCATTGCCTGTTGCTATGTATTTACGCAATATACTTCCTAATCCTGATTGGGCATTGAATTTAGACAGAATTATTTTATATTTCATTGTTTTTAGCACAATGCCGCTTATTATGCATCTATTTAAGTGGCTCGTGTTTGTTGTACTAATAGGGTTGATTTGCTTTTTGTCCTATGGTAGCTTTTATGACAAATACGGTTTTAAAGATATATGGCAAGATTACCGCAATATGTTATATGCGCTGAAAAATAAACCAAATAAAAGCGTTATTGACAATATAATAAAAGCAAGAGATGATTCAATTTTAGCAGCAATTGATAATGGTTCAAGCGTTAGAAATTTTGCCACAAGCACAACACAAAAACATTTCGCGGACTACCAAAAAGAGAATTCTCGTATGCTCAAATATATCCAGTATTTTGCTATATTTAAAGAGATTAATGATAGATGGAACTATGTATCCGATCCGGCTGAAGAAGAGTATTTCGCAAAAGCGAGCGAAACTATTTCGCAAGCAAACTTTACGGGAGATTGTGATGATTATTCGATTTTGATGGCAGCTTCGATAAAATCCATAGGCGGCACAGTGCGTTTAATAAGAATTCCTGGACATATATATCCTGAAGTGTTAATAGACTCGCAAAGCGATCTCGAAGCTATAAATTATATGATTCGCGAAAAGTTGTTTTGGGAAGAAGAGGTTGGTGATATTCATTATCATACAGGCAGCGATGGCAATATATGGCTTAATTTGGATTATACTGAAAAATATCCAGGTGGACATTTTATGGATGGTAACATAAGCGAAGTTTTATACCCGTGAAACAATTGAAAATATGTAGCAGCGAATATTATAAAGAATTTGTCTTGATTCTTAAAAAAATCAGATACCACCCCCCCACTTTTTACTCCTCGAACCATTTAAAATACTTGAAGTAGATAGAATTTTATATCAACATTTATTTAATGTAGCTTATAAGATTTTATACTTTAACGAATTGCACAATAGCTCATTAACATCAAATATTCATTTTGGATATTTTCCGAAAACAAACGGTGCTATTTTTAGCTATTATCTAAAAGAATATGGCTAATTTATGGTTGTAAATGTTGCAAAAGGTTACACAAAAATGGTTAAAAGGATTTATTTTCATAATATTTGCGTAAATATCTAAAAATTGTTGCTTTATTTTTAAATCTCTAATATAATTGCGTGCAAATTTTATAAAGGAGTACAAATGGCAATCAATCTTGAAAACAGGACGCCGCACGAGTTGAAAAATTTGTTGGATCAGGTCAAAGTGTCCGATTTGCCGTTTGATGAGAAGAAGAGGATCATCGAAGAGATTCAAGCCAGACTCACAGGCGCGCAGACTATCAGGCAGTCTCAAATCCTACGGGATATAGACGAAGGTCAAGGCGATATGAATGATATCGGCGGTGAATAGATCCGTCCGTTTAGTTGTGCAACTTTTTGATTACCCCCGCTTATGAAGTACTATGAACTGCTCGAATGTGCTAAATTTCTACAAAATTTTAAGCATATAAATTCTATCTCAAGGGTCGAGGACAATACGCTAAAGATAGATTTGTCGACCCTTACGCTCTACGCGAACCTAAAAAGAGGCGAGAGTGCGCTCTTTATGTGCGGGCATTTTTACGCCGCGAAACATTATCGCGCACCTTTTGATATGGTTTTGGCGAAAAGATTTACAAACGCCGCGATAGAAAGTCTTGCCTTGAGCCCCAATGATCGCGTGCTCATAATAAAAGTTTCACAAAAAAATAGCTACAAAACGACCGCTTCGACGCTGCTTTTGGAGTTCACGGGCAAAAACACAAACGCGATTATATTGGATGAAGATGAGACCATAATACAGGCGTTGCGCCATATAGACGAGAGCGTCTCATACAGAGTCGTCAAAGTGGGCGAAAAATTAGCCCCCCTGCCGCCGTTTACCATAAAAGAGCAGTCTTTAAAGATAGAAAATGTCGAAGCTTTTTTGTACGCCTATTACGAAAAAATGCAAGGCAGGGAGTTGGACAGTCTAAAGGCTGCAAAGAGTGCGGCTTTAAATAAAAAGATAGATAAACTGCAAAATTTACTGGATGCTTTAGGAAGCGAAGAGGAGCTCCAAGAAAGGGCACAGGCGGAGGGTAAAAAGGCTACGCTTTTACTAATGCATAGGCACTCTTTGAAAGATTACGAAGGGGAGCGCGAGCTAACCGACATCGACGGTAAAAGTTATAAGATTGCTATCGGCGCGAAGGTGCAAGAGGCGATAGATGAGCTTTTCGGCATATCAAAAAGGCTAAAACAGAAGGCAAAATCACTCCATAAAGAGCGGGAAAATCTAACGGAAAAGTTAAATTTTGCAAAGCATCTTTTATCGGCTCTTATGGAGGCGAAAAGCAAAGAAGAGGTGGAGATACTGCTGCCAAAACGGAGCGCGTCGAAGACAAAAGAGGAGGCGGAGGGGTCGTTTTGCACATTTTTTGTGGAGGGATATAAAGTGATGGTCGGCAAGAACGAGCGCGGCAATGAGCAGCTTTTAAAATCAGCCAAAAAAAACGACATCTGGTTTCACGTAAAAGATATCCCATCTTCGCACGCGATATTAAAGACCGATAAGAGCGGCGTTTCACCAAGCACGCTGGAGTTTTGCGCGAAACTTTGCGTCAATTTCAGCGTTTTGCACGAGGGGGCATATGAGGTTGATTTCACCCAAAGACGCAATGTCAAAATCGTAAGCGGCGCGCACGTAACATATACAAATTTTAAAACTATCTCTGTTTCCAAATCGCAAGCGCTTTTAGGCAAAACTCAAGCGCAAGTTTGATATGATAATAAGACTTAAAAAAAAGGATAGACAATGGGCATCAATGATTTTACTCATCAAAAACGGCTCATCACGGGGGTGGCTCTATTAGTTGCGGCTTTAATCGTAGTCTGGCTGAATTGGGCTTTTGTTACTTGGGCGATACTTGGCGCGATACTTGGCGCGGCGCTTTATGAGACGGTAAAGATGTTGAAGATCGAAGATCCTGTGATGATATATATCTACGCAGGTGCCGCGTGGATACTGGCATACTTCTGCCCGCATCCGCAATCAATTGTCTTCGGACTTTTGGTATTGGCGGTAAGCTCTATGGTGTTTAAAAACAGTGTGGATTATAAATCTCTGTTTCCGCTTGTCTATCCGTTGGCGCCGATGCTTTTTGTGCTCTCACTGCCTCAGGATTTTGGGATGGCGTATTTAGTGTGGCTTGTGTTTATCGTGGGGATTACCGATACGGCGGCATTTTACGCGGGTAAAACGATAGGCTCTACGCCGTTTTCGCCTATATCTCCCAAAAAGACTTGGGAAGGGGTATATTCGGGGTTGGTTTCAGGCGTCATAATCGGCGTGATAGTGGGCATTATCATAGATGTTGACTTTTTGGCTGCGCTGTTTATCTCGCTTCTTGTATCCGCGGCGTCGGTTTTTGGGGATCTGTTTGAAAGCTATCTTAAAAGAGGGGCGGGCGTGAAAGACAGCGGCAATATACTCCCGGGACACGGAGGGATATTAGACCGTGCGGACGGCTATCTGTTCGGCGCTATCGTGATGGTGGTATTGCTGAATCTTTTTCACATCGGCATTACAAATAGCGTTGATATAACATCCACGATACAGATGTTAGAGGATACTGCAGAAATACTAAAACAATGGTCGTTTTAGGCTCCACGGGCTCTATCGGGCGTAGCACACTTTCTATCGCCAAAAAGTTCGGGCTTAAAGTAAACGCTCTTTGCGCCAACCAAAATACAGAGCTTTTGAACCGCCAAATAGAGGAGTTTTCGCCCGAATTTGTCGCGATAGGGGATGAGACAAAAGCCTGTGAAGTGAACCATCCGCGCGTCTTTGCAGGCGCAAATGGTATCTTGGAGATGATAGACGCCGCGTATAAAAAAGATATGCTTTTGGTAAACGCGCTTGTCGGATTTGCCGGACTCACACCCACCGTAAAAGCTCTTGAAAAGGGCTACAAGATAGCTCTTGCCAATAAAGAGTCTTTGGTCATCGCGGGCGAATTTTTAGACATTTCGCGCATCGTACCGATAGATAGCGAGCATTTTGGTCTTTGGTATCTTTTGGGAGATAGAAAGCCCAAAAAACTCATCATAACCGCGAGCGGAGGGGCTTTTCGCGATACCCATTTGGATGAGCTTAAGAGCGTGACGCCAAAAGAGGCGCTAAATCACCCCAACTGGAAAATGGGCAAAAAGATAACGATAGACAGCGCGACGATGGTCAATAAACTCTTTGAAGTTTTAGAGGCGCACTGGCTTTTTGGCTGTAGCAACATAGACGCGCTCATCGAAACGCGCTCTATCATACACGCGTTCGCGGAGTTTGCGGACGGCAGTACGACGGCGCATTTGGCAAAGGCTGATATGAGGCTTCCTATCGCGTTCGCGCTTTTGGGCAGTGTGGAAGAGGAGATACTCCCTCCCGTGAATCTCTGGGAGATAGAAAATATAGAGTTCAGAGCTATCTCGCCTGAGCGCTATCCCGCGTGGCAGCTTCGGGAGACACTGCTTCAAAAGCCACATCTTGGCGTAGTGCTAAACGCGGCAAATGAGGTGGGAGTAGAGCTTTTTTTGCAAAGCAAGATAGCCTTTAGCGATATAGCCTCCTACTCTTTGAAGGCTGTGAGGGAGTTTGAAAGTGTCCGCGCGCAAGGGCTTGGAGAGCTGTTTTTAATAGACAAAGAGGCAAGGGCGTTTTGCGCCGGGATTTAAAAAATATGTTATTATCCGTTTTTGAAAAAGAATTAAGGTAAGAGTAATGAGAAGACGACTGCAGACAACAAAAGCGACAAGAGCGCTAAATCTCGTAAAAGAGTTCATACAACTTGAGAGTTTTGGCGGCATACTACTTTTGTTCACGACGATTTTGGCGCTTTTTGCGGCAAATATCAATGAGATAAGCGAAATATATCACAATTTTTGGAAGAGCCCGTTTGGGGTTGTTTTTGGCGAATTTACCGCGACCCTTACGATGCAAGAGTGGGTCAATGATGTTTTGATGGCGATATTTTTTCTCTCTATCGGACTTGAGATAAAAAAAGAGATGTTGATAGGCAACCTCGCCTCCGTTAAAAAGGCGGCGTTTCCCATTATCGCGGCGTTTGGCGGGATGATCATCCCTATCTGTATATACTTTAGCTTAAATATCGGCACGGAGTATGTGCACGGCTTTGGTATCCCGATGGCTACGGATATCGCGTTTGCGCTTGGCGTTTTGATGCTTTTAGGGAAACGCGTACCGTTGGAGCTGAAGATATTTCTTGTCACTTTGGCGGTTGTGGATGACCTTGGCGCGATAGTAATTATCGCTCTTTTTTACTCCGACGGCATTGCCTCTAACTATCTTTTAGCGGCGGGCGGAACGGTACTGTTGCTATTTGTACTGAATAAATACGGTGTGAGAAATATCTTTGTATATCTTTTTATCGGTATCTTTTTATGGTATTTTGTCCACCACAGCGGTATACACGCGACAATCGCGGGCGTACTGCTTGCTTTTACGATACCTTTGAGAGTTGAAAATATGGCGCGCTCTCCGTTAATAAAATTAGAACATACATTAAACCCTTTGAGCGCTTATTTTATAATGCCTGTTTTTGCGTTCGCGAATGCGGGAGTTACTATCGGCGGCGAATTTGCTTTCAATGATGTTACGCTTGGTATCATGCTGGGACTTGTTGCCGGAAAACCTATAGGTATTTTTCTCTTTACGCTTCTATCTGAAAAGTTTGGCGTGGCTAAAAAACCGGACTCTCTTTCGTGGGCTCACATAGTGGGTGCGGGATTTTTGGGCGGTATCGGTTTTACGATGTCTATCTTCATCGCTACGCTCACATTTGGCGGGGTAATGCTGGAAGAGGCGAAATTGACGATTATGATAAGCTCGCTTATCGCGACTATAATAGGGGCGCTGTTTTTTAAATTTGTCCTTTTTGGCAGCAAGCAATAGCGTTCTTTTGGGCTATCTTGGCGTGTTTTTTGGGATGCCAAAAATGAGGGGTATTTTCAAGTTTTTGCTTGTCAAAAGCCTCTTTTTTGATGTTTCGTAAGGTAACATCGGAGGGTGCTCTTTTGGTAAAAGCATAGCGATTTAATCCGCTTTTTTATCAACTAGACATATAATGAGATGTTAGATAAAACTAAACCATAAGGAGAAACAATGAAAAAATTGTTAAAAGGTTTAATAGGAGTTGCCATTGCTGCAACGGTATCAAGCGCGGCTGATTATACTATCAAAGTTTCGCATGTGGTAAACGCGAATACTCCAAAAGGCAAAGCTGCTGACTTTTTTGCCAAAAGAGTAGGAGAACTCACAAACGGAACGGTTAAAGTGGATGTTTTTCCGAGTGCGCAACTATATAAAGACGAAGATGTTTTAAGGGCGCTTCAAAGGGGCAGCAATGTGCAGATAGCGATGCCGAGTCTTTCGGTATTTACGCGTATCACACCTGAAATGCAGCTTTTTGACTTGCCGTTTATCTTCAGAGATAAAGAGCATCTGTATAAAGTTATGGACGGCGCAGTAGGCGACAAACTTAAGAAAAAAGTAGCAGATAAAGGTTTTATCGCTATGGAGTACTGGGATGCCGGTTTTAAAAACTTCTCATCAAGCAAAAAAGCTATCTTAGAGCCATCTGATGCTAAAGGGCAAAAGTTCCGCTCTATGAGTTCAAAGGTGCTTGAGGAGCAGTTCAAAGCCATCGGCGGCAATCCGCAAATCCTTCCATTCTCAGAGGTCTATTCCGCGCTTCAGCAAGGAGTCGTGGACGCGGCTGAGAATCCGTACGCCAACTTTTATAACTCCAAATTTCACGAAGTCCAATCAAGCTATACGCTTACCGACCATGGATATTTGGGCTATCTTGTCATCATAAGCAAAAAATTCTGGGATGAATTTCCCGCGAATTTAAAGCCCTTGGTTACGCAGGCTATGAGAGAGGCTACGATCTATGAGCGCGAAGAGGCGGCAAAAGATGATGAGACGATTTTTGCGGCACTGAAAGAGTATGAGGCGAACTCAAAAGGTAAGTTCAAAATTTATACTCTGACAGATAAGCAAAAAGAGGCGTGGAGAGTGGCAATGGAGCCTGTCTATAAGAAGTTTTACGATGTGATAGGCGAAGATTTGATAAAAGAGACTATAGCTACGAAATAGTCTTTGCGGTTTAAAATGGGCGCAAAAGGTTTATAGCTTTTTGCGTCCCCCATATTGTCTTTAAAAGGCATTTGTATGTTAAAAAAAATATTTGATTTCGTGGATACCGTTGTGGTTACCATGAACAAAACTATCGCCGTTGGCGGTATGGCTTTAGGGGTTTTATTGGCATTTGTCAATGTTGTGCTGCGTTATGTATTTAACGAGGGCTTATCATGGGCAGGGGAGATGACCAACTATCTTTTTATCTGGTCTGCGCTTTTTGGAGCGGCATATGGCTTCAAAAAGGGCATACACATCTCGGTAACTATACTTTTACACCTGTTTCCGGTCAAAATAGCAAAATTTTTCGTCATATTCGCGAGCGCGTTTTCGTGCCTTTTTTTGATGCTTATGGCGTATCTTGGCACAAAATTGCTCATCTTGACGGCGGAGTTTGGCGAGACAAGTCCGGATCTGTGGAATATACCTATGTGGATACCGATGATAGTTCTTCCGCTCTCATTTGCCGCCGCCGCGTTTAGAGCCGGCGAAAAGGTGTATGAGTTTGCCAAAACACCGGCAAACGAAGTATTAAAAACAAGCGAAGATGAGTTGGTACACGACTCAGCCGTGAAAGAGTAGGGTAGAGAGATGATGATCATTACACTATTTGTCCTGCTTTTCGCGCTGATGTTAGTCGGTGTGCCCGTATCCGTGTCGCTTGGAGCCAGCACGATAATAACGGCACTTTTATTTACCAATCTTGATGTCGGCGATTTTGCCGAGCATGTATTTAACGGACTCAACCAATATACACTCATGGCGATACCGATGTTCATTTTAGCCGGTTCGTTTCTCTCCAAGGGAAGCGCGGCGCAGAGGATAGTCGACTTTGCCAAAGCGATAGTGGGGCATCTGCCCGGCGGTCTTCCGATATCGGCTATATTTGCCTGTATGGTATTTGCGGCTGTGAGCGGCTCATCTCCCGCTACGGTTGTCGCTATCGGCTCCGTTATGTACGGCGCGATAAAAGAGGCGGGATATCCTGCCAAATACGCCATTGGAACGATAGCCACGAGCGGAAGCTTGGGTATCTTGATACCGCCTTCGGTTGTCTTTATAGTCTACGGCGTTACCGCTGAGCAGTCTATCGGCGACCTTTTTGTGGCGGGTATAGTTCCGGGAATTATGCTTGGGCTTATGCTTATGGCGTTTGCCTATTTTGGCGCTAGAAAACTTGGCTTCAAGGGCGGCAAACCGTTAAGTTTTAAAGAGAGATTTAAGGCTTTTAGAAGGGCGTTTTGGGCGCTTTTAATTATCGTTATAGTCGTCGGCGGTATATATGGCGGCATCTTTACGCCTACGGAAGCGGGCGCGGTGTGTGCGGTTTATGCTTTTGTCGTCTCATTTTTCGTCTATAGAGATATAAAATTAAAAGATGTCTATAGGGTCATACTTGATTCGGCGATGACAACATCTATGGTATTTTTTATCATAGCCAACGCGATGATTTTTGCGCACTTTTTGACGGGCGAGACTATACCACATCAGATTACGCAGATGATTTTGGACGCGGATGTCGGACCTATCACATTTTTGATTATCGTCAATATACTGCTTCTTATTATGGGGCAGTTTATGGAGCCGTCATCGGTCGTTATGATAACAACGCCGTTGCTGCTTCCTATCGCCGTTGCTTTGGGTATCCACCCGGTACATCTTGGCGTTATCATGATAGTCAATATGGAGATAGGTATGGTAACGCCGCCCGTGGGACTCAACCTCTTCGTCGCCAGCGCGATAACGGGGCTAAATCTCAAAGAGGTCGTGGTGGCAGCTTTGCCGTGGGCTCTTACTATATTTGCGGGGCTCATCCTCATCACATACATACCCGCCATCTCGTTGTGGCTGCCGTATGAATTTCCGGTATATTTTGACGCTTTCAAACAGTTCATCATAGGGCTATTTTAACTTTTGCGCAGGGGAGGTGTAACTTCCCCGCGCACCCCTCTTTTTTGCACACAATCCGATTTTCCGCCACTTGTTATCTTCTCGTATACTCTTTTTGTTACTAAGAGTAACGCCAAGCAAACAAAAAAGAGCCTTTTTTGCTAATGTCATATTGAAGTCGTTTCTCTTCTTTATAATAAAAAGTTTTATTTGAAACCTATATCGAAACTTAAATTAAGGAGAAGCGTTTTTATGGAGAAAGCGAAAAATTGGAAAGACTATACCGTCAAAAGTTTAGTCTTTTGGGTCATCTTAGGAATTGTAGCGGGTGTCTTTTGCGGATACTTTTTAGCAGACAGGCAAGATGTTACGATCACTGCCGCGAAGAGTTCGCAAAAGAGCGCTTTGGTGTCGGTCACACTGCCCCAAAATGCCGACAAAAGCGTACAGCTGTCACTTTCTAAAGATTCTGTGGGGACCATCAGCTCCACGACAGACCATAAAAACGGCACCTACAGCGCGCTTGTGACATCCGAAGAAGAGGGCACCGCGACCGTGGGATACAGCTTTAATTTTGCCGCCGATACAGATCTAAAAAAGCTCATCTACTCCGTATATGAGAGCGCGCCGGACAGCAACCTCTACACAGTCGCCGGCGGATTGAAACTAAAGGTAAACTTCAGCGCCGATGAGGTGACAAGCTTTGATAAAGAGAGAGCGGAAATTGGCTATGTGCACCATACGACCGACGCTATGGGAGTCGGCGTGAAGGTCAAAAAGGGGATAGATCTATTTATATGGGTTTTGAAGCTACTGGTCGGACCTATTATATTTTTGACGATAATTTTGGGCATCATAGGGCTTGAGAGTCTAAAAAAAGTTGGCTCCATCGGGCTTAAGGCGTTTATATATTTTGAGATTATAAGTACATTTGCGCTTGCTATCGGCATACTTTTCGGCAATCTTTTGGCTCCGGGGGCGGGTATGGATATCGATATGAGCGCGCTTGACGCGGCAAGTATAACGGTAGCTTCAAGCGCTGAAGTGAGCATTTTGGCAGAAGTAAAAATGATACTTAAAAACGCGATGCCGGTCTACTATATGGCGGATGAGAGCGGTTGGTTTAGCTTTATGCAAGGGGGCGAGCTTGTCAAAGGGTGGATCATCCCCGACCCCATACACCCCTTTATAGAGGGCAAAACGCTGCAAGTTTTGGTGATGGCACTCACTTTTGCGATACTCATCTCGGCGTTTGCGGGAAAAATCAAAGCAAGGATATTGGCGCCTTTAGAGAGAGCGCAGGACTTTTTCTTTTTTGTATTGAAAATGCTAATGTGGTTTAGCCCTATCGCCGCTTTTTGTGCGATGTCGTTTTTGATAGGCAAATTCGGCATAGACACTATCGTCAATATGGGCGGCTTGCTGTTAGTGATGCTCTTTTCATGTATGGTGTTTATATTTGTGGTACTTGGTGCTATTATGCACTTTTTCTTCAAAATCAACATTTTCAAATTTATGTACTACATCCACAAAGAGGTCCTTGTGGTATTTGCGACCTCCTCAAGCGAAAGTGCGCTGGGGCCGTTGATGAAGCGCTTGGAGCAAGCGGGCATCGGCAAAGGCGTAACGGGGCTTGTCGTACCGACGGGCTACTCGTTCAATCTTGACTGCACCAACATCTATCTGGCTTTGTCTATCATCTTTTTGTCGCAGGCTACGGGCGTCGAACTCACGCTCTTTCAGCAGTTGACCATATTGGTGATTTTGATGCTTACCTCCAAAGGCGCGGTGGGCGTTACGGGGTCGGGATTTATCGTGCTTGCGGGAACTTTGCAGGCGGTGGATTGCGGTATAGCCCCAGCCGCCGTGGCGATACTTTTGGGCGTAGATAAATTTATGAGCGAGATGAGAGCTGTGGGCAACCTCTGCGGAAACGCCGTCGCTGCCGTAGTTGTCGGGGCGTGGGACAAACAGATAAATATGAAAAAATTCAAACACACGCTAGACCATCCAAAAAGCGTACACAGCGTTCTATAACCTATCAAATACACGCGCCGTCCTTGTTTGTGACGGCGCGCTTTTATCTCGCCCCTTCTAACTTCAATAGATATAGCTTTTTATCAACCCCACCCGCATAGCCTGTTAAGCTGCCATCCGCGCCTAAAACTCTGTGGCAGGGGATGAGTATGGATATAGGGTTGCGTCCGACTGCGCCGCCTACGGCTTGGGAGGACATTTTGGCGTTTGATTCGTATGCTAAGATTTGGGCGATTTTGCCGTAAGTGGTGCTCTGCCCGTATTCAATCTGTCTTAAGATATTCCAAACTTTTTGTTGAAAAGGCGAGCCTATGGGAGCTAATTTTATATCGGGCAGACTTCGCGCCTCACCTTTAAAATAGCCATCAAGCCACTTTTGCAAAACCAAAAACACCGTGAAATCCTCCGCCTTAACCCACTCTTTGGTATCAGGAAAATATTTTTGCCCCGCAAACCAAACCCCGCTAATCGCCTCCCCATCCCCCGCCGCTACCATATCCCCAATAGGCGTCTTAAGCCCACAAGTAAAAATCGCCATCTTCGTCCTCCTAATCGCGGCAAACACGGAAAAATCTATGCAGCCTAAGATGGCACATTATATCACTTATCCAACAAAAAGTATGCGATAGATAAACAGATTGACTATTTTTACCCGACGCAATAACAGTTTTCACCCTATCAATTTAAAGCTTTGCCGTCTTCCAATAAAGTTTCACTTAGAATTTTTCCATCTTCATCGTACCTCTTTGCGACACCATCCATTTGACCGTTCTTATACGGAGTTTCTATTGCAATTTTTCCACTTTCATAATATTGCTTAGCAAGACCATCTGCTTTGCCGTTCTTGTGTAGGGCTTCTATTAAAATCTTTCCACTTTCATAATACCATCTCCCCACCCCCTCTATCTTGCCGTTTTTATGTGGAATTTCTGCTTTGATTTTTCCACTTTCATAATACTGTTTCTTCGTCCCCTCTATCTTGCCGTTTTTATACGGAATTTTATATTCAATTTTTCCACTCTCATAATACCGTTTCTCTACCTCCTCTAATTTACCATTTTTATATAGAGCTTCTGTTGCAATCTTTCCACTTTCATAATATTGTTTAGCAAGACCATCTTTTTTACCGTTTTTGTGTGGGACTTCTACTGCAATTTTTCCACTTTCATAATACCATCTCCCTATCCCCTCTATTTCGTCGTTCTTATGTGGAATTTCTGCTTTGATTTTCCCATTTTCATAATACTGCTTCTCTACTCCTTCTTGCTTATCGTCTATATGCGGAATTTCTGCTTCAATCTTTCCACTCATATAATACCACTTCTCTACCCCCTCTTTTGTACCGTTTATATGCGGAATCTCTGCTTTGATTTTCCCATTTTCATAATACCGCTTCCCCATCCCCTTCGGTTTACCGTTTTCATACAGAATCTCTGTTTCAATTGTCCCACTCTCATAATACCGCCTCTCCATCCCTTCTCGCCTATCGTTTTTATACGAATTCTCTTCCGCAATTTTTCCGCTCTCGTAATAGAGCTTTTCTACCCCTTCCAATTTGCCGTCTTTATACGGCGTTTCCCGTCTAACCTTTCCATTTTCACGATACCGTTTTCTTACCCCTTCGGGTTCATCGTTTTTATACGGAATCTCTTCCTCAATTTTTCCGCTCTTATAGTACCACTTCTCTACCCCTTCCAATTTACCATCTTTATACGGCGCTTCTCGTCTAATCTTTCCGCTCTCATAATAGAGCTTCTCCACTCCATCTTGCTTTCCATCTTTATACGGAGTTTCCCGCTCAATCTTTCCATTTTTATGATACTGCCTCCCCATCCCTTCCAACTCGCCGTTTTTATACGAAACCTCTTCTTCAATTTTCCCGTTTTCATTGTATCTCTTTGCAACACCGTCTTTTTTGCCGTTTTTATATGGAGTTTGCCAACCAAAGACAGTATTTAAAATCCCATTGATAGGTTTGCCGTCGCTGCTATGCACGATATCGGTTTTTGCATTGTAAAAAGCATCTTCATCAAATGTATATTGTGTTTGAGAGAGGACAATCGCGGGGATTAATAGTAAAAAAAGTAGAGCAGGGCGCATAAATATCTCCTTGTTTGGTAAAAATTTTGACTTAATTGTAATGTAGTTGTTCTTAATGCTATATTTAGTTATATTTTTTTGTTGCTACTGCTTTATCGCCTGAAAATGGAGGCTTCTAAGCAACATAATTTTTATATTCTCGCGTTACCTAACGCCGCTTTTATTAGATGGGGAGAATTTTCTGAGGATGACGATAACAGCGATAAATCCGACAAGTAACAATACCCAATGCTTTTCCACGAATAGTTCTATTTCAGACTTTCTATCATATACCCCGTCTATCAATGCCATCAGGTCAAACTCCGCGACATCATCTGTGAGGGGGTCAAAATCTTCGTACCGTTTACCCTCATTAAAGCGCGTGTTTTCTATCAGCTCTTTGACGAATGCTTTGTCTGCCTCGACATCATCCATATCCGTGACTAAATCCAGCATCACATACCCCTCGCGCCCCAGAAGATAGGCGCTGTAACGCAATCTGGGCGGCGTTGCGTTTGGGTTTTTGTTGCGTAGTGACGCAGACCAGATGAGGCGGTGCGTTTGGCTGTCGTATATCGGCTTTTCTACCCAGCCCACGACTTCGATATCTTTAAAAGTTACACTCGCCCTCTCTTGCTCGGTATAACTCTCAGTGCTGTTTTTCAGGCTTAAAAATATCTCATCCGCATCCCAATCTTTCGCCCCGCTATCTTTAATATAACCCGTCTTGTGAAAACTTATGACGATATGTCCGCCCATATTTTTATGAGAAACCATTCCGCAATAGTTATCGATATAGTTCGCAGTAGATGCGGGCAAAAAATAGAACCCCTCCGGCAACGCCACAACGGCTTGATTGTTTAGCTCTATTTCGCGGTTTTTCGCTACTTTTAGGCTCCAATCCATATAAAAACGCGCTTTGGCTGCCCTCTCGTCCCTCTGCGAATCTTGCGCGCTAAGGGTAACGGCAAGCAAGAGCGCCGCCAATATTTTTAAATTCATACCTCTTTGCCGTTTATAAAGACTTTATCGGCGCTCTGTGTTTGCAAAATTATCTGCAACGGAAGCTGTGAAATGTCTTTTGGCAGCTCTTTTAGTTGGAGCGCGATGATGTCGGCGTTTTTGCCCTCTGTGAGTTCGCCGCTGTTTACGCCTAAAGCTTTCGCTCCGCAGGTTGTTGCGGCGTTTAAGAGTGTATGAGCTAAGGGCTCAAGCGGCTGGTTTTGGTGCGTCCATAGGGCGGCTCGCATCTCATCCCAGAGGTTTAAAGTTATGTTTGAGCTAAGTCCGTCTGTGCCGATGGTTAGGGGTGCGCCTTTTTTTAGCGCGTTTTGGATATCCAAAGCGCCTGTGCCCAAAAGGGCGTTTGAGCGTGGGCAGTGCGCGATGGCGCCCTCTTGTTTTGCGATGAGTTCAAGCTCTTCATCTTTTGCGTGGACGGCGTGGACGAAAAGGGTATTTACACCGTCAAATTGCGTCAAAAATTCCCGCGCGCTTGTCATAGCTTTGGCGTGCGGATTGAAGCCTTTCATAAATTCTCCCATCTTGCCGCTGTCATCATCAAGCCATTGGCGCTCGTACAAAGACTCCATAAAGTGCGCCGCGACTACGACCCCGTCATCTTTTGCCAATTTCAACGCGTGGCGCGCTAAAACGGGGTGCGTTGAGTAGGGCGAGTGGATAGATATAGCCGGCGTGAAAGTGTCGCTTTTTGCTTTTCTCGCCTCATAATATCTCCCCTTAAAATCACCAAAAAGCGCGTCTATCGCGGCAGGATTTGAGCCTATGGCTTCGACAAAATATACCACTTTAAGAGGCGTTTTTACGCAGGGCTTAAAATCAAGCCCAAAGCTGCTTATCGCGCCGATAGCCGTGACGCCGCTTTTTAGGATATCTTCAAATGTGCTTTCTATCAACTCTTCGCCGCACTCGCTTTGAAGCTCTTCGCGTGAAGCTATAACGCTCTTTAGCCACTCCATAAAATCCCCGAATTTCAGCGTCGCCGTGTTGGCGGAAAATTCCAAATGTATATGCGAGTTGGTGAGCCCGGGCATCACGACGGAGTTTGCGCCAAGCCTTATGATATCGGCATTTTTGTATTTTGCCGCCAACGCCGCGCCGTCTCCTATCTCTATAATCTTTTCATCAAACACCACGCCGCCGTTTTGGATGATTTCAAACTTATCGTTACAGGTGACGACAAAATCGCTTAAAAGTACTCTCATATTTAACCTTTTTTTAGAAGAGATTGTAGCGTAAATTAAGTTTATGCAAAATATTGCTACAATATACGCTTTATTTTACGCAAGGATTAAATTATGAAGGTAATGGTTATACAAGGACCCAATCTCAATATGCTCGGTCACAGAGAGCAGAATATCTACGGGGCGATGAGTTTGAATGATATTCACTCACAATTAGAGAGCGCGGCGAAACAGAACAAGGTAGAGATCGAATTTTTTCAGTCAAACTTTGAGGGCGAGATCATCGACAAGTTGCAAGAGTGCATAGGCACAGCCGACGGCGTCATCATCAACCCAGCCGCCTACACGCACACATCCGTAGCCATAAGAGACGCCATAAGCGCGATAAACATCCCCGTCGTTGAGGTACACATCAGCAACATTTACCGCCGCGAAGAGTTCCGCCAAAAGAGCCTTACCGCATCCGCGTGTGCCGGTCAGATAAGCGGATTTGGTCCGTTTGGATACCATTTGGCGTTGATAGCCTTGTTGCAAATTTTTGCCGAGATAGAAGCTATCAACAAAAGAAAAGCCGCAGCCGCTGAAAAAGCGTAACAAACTTTGAAATCCTACATCGTCCAAAATGAAAACGCGCTTTTTCACGAATGCGCCTTTTCGTGCGATAACGCTCTGTTTTTAAAGCTAAACGATGAAGCGTTTTTTATAACGGACGCCAGATACACCACAGAGGCAAAAGAGCGCGTGAAAAACGCAACTGTCGTGGAGGCAAAAGAGCTATTAAAAGCCGCGCGCGCTATCATCAAAAAGCAAGGAATTAAGAGCCTTTTTTACGACCCAAGAACGATGAGCGCGCAGAGTTTTCAGTTTCTTTCAAAAAGCGTCAAACTACTCCCCGCAAAAAACCTCTCGCTAAAAAAACGCGAAGTAAAGAGCGAAGATGAGGTAAAGCTTTTGCGCCAAGCCGTAGATGAGGGGGCAAGGGCGTTTGATAGGTTTTGCGAATTTATCAAGAAAGATGGTATCGGCAAAAGCGAAGAGGAGCTATTTTTCAACGCGGAACTTATCTTTAAAGATAGGGGGCGTTTGGGGCTTAGCTTTTCGCCGATTGTCGCGATAAATGAGAACGCCGCCAAACCCCACGCGCTGCCTTCAAAGAAGATTTTGAAAGAGGGCGACTTGCTGCTGTTGGACGCGGGCGTTACATATGAGCGCTACCACTCCGACAGGACGCGCACAGTTGAAATTGGGGCGGATTTTAACTTTGGGAAGGCGCAAAAGTTCAAAGACAAAACAAGACAAAAAGTCTACGACTCCGTACTTTTAGCGCAAGAAGCGGCGATAAAAAAAGCAAAAGTGGGGGTAAAGGCGAGCGATATAGACAAAGCCGCACGCGATGTGATAGAAAAGGCGGGATACGGCAAATACTTCATCCACTCCACAGGGCACGGCGTAGGGCTTGATATACACGAACTCCCCGTCATCTCATCCAAATCATCCGCTGTGATACAAGAGGGTATGGTCTTTACGATAGAGCCCGGTATCTACTTGCCAAATGAGTTTGGCGTGCGCATAGAGGATATGGTGGGCGTAATAGATGGTGAGATTGTCGTACTGTGAGCGGTCTTGTCTGGCATAGAGCGAGATTTTTCCCTATCTTAAAGCCTAAAAAAGAGGAGTTCAAACACACCGCCCTTATCGGTATCGGCGGCAATGTCGGCAATGTAAAAAAGCGCTTCACGAGGCTTTTTCGCTTTTTGTTGGACTCACGCCTTGTATATATATACGAAACTTCACCCATCCTGCAAAATCCGCCGTTTGGATACGACGCTCAAGATGATTTTTATAACGCCCTCATAGCGGTGCAAACTTCACTAAGCGCGCAAAGACTGCTTAGATTTTTACTCCACACGGAAAAAGTTTTCGGGCGAAAGAGGAGCTTCAAAAACGCGCCGAGAACGCTTGATTTGGACATTATCTTTTTTGATACAGCAAAATTTGAGCAAAAAGATATTATCATTCCACACCCAAAATGGCAAGAAAGATTATCGGTTTTATTGCCTTTATCTAAGTTAAAGAAGAGAGAATGGAAATTTTAGAATACAGCGATGATATTAAAAGAACTGATGAGCAATTGGCGCAAAGCCTTAAAGATGACTGTGATAAGGGGGCCGCGCTTCTAAAAGATATCGGCGCGGCGGTGGCGATATTTGGCAGTTCGCGGCTTACGAGCAGCAGCGTCCACTACGAAAAAGCCGTTCATATGGCTAAGATATTGGCGGATGAGGGTTTTCATATAACTTCGGGCGGTTCGTACGGTATTATGGAGGCGGCAAACAGAGGGGCGTTTCAAAGCAAAAAGGGCGAGAGTCTGGGGTTTAATCTTGTTTTGCCTTTCGAGCAGGATACAAACCCATTCACCACAAGAGCCGTAACGCTTGAAAATTTTGCCGTGCGCAAAGGTATGCTTGTGAAAAACGCCGTCGCCTGTGTGGCGTTCGCGGGGGGATTTGGTACGCTGGATGAGATATTTGATACGAGTGTGAATATATTGTGTAGGAAGATGCTGCCTTTGAGGATATATCTTTACGGCAGTGATTTTTGGACGCCGTTGGTTGATTTTATGAAGACAAAACTTGTGGAGCAAGGGACCATAGAGCCCGAAGATTTGGACATCTGGCGCGTGAGCGACGATGTGGAGTGGATAAAAGAGGATATAAAAGAGTATACGAAGATATATCTTGGATTGATGCGTAAATTTGGTCTTGAGGGGAGCAAAAGGTACGCGCTTATACAAAAACAGTTAGAAAATTTCAAAAAGGAGAGATGAGATGGCGAGGATTTTGGCTGCTATGAGCGGGGGCGTGGACTCAACCACGACCGCATATACGCTCAAAAAAGAGGGACACGATGTGGAGGGGTGCTATCTGCGCTTGCACAAAGACGAGAAAAAGCACCAAAAAAATATAGCGATGGTAAAAAGAGCCGCTGAATTTTTAGGGATAAAATACCACGTTTTGGATTTGAGCGATGAGTTTAAAGAGATAGTTTACGACCCGTTTGTGGAGGCGTACAAAGAGGGTATCACGCCAAATCCGTGTGTGCTTTGCAACCGTTTTGTGAAGTTCGGCGCGCTACTTAATTTCGCCAAGAAACTGGGCTGTGAGCGGCTCGCTACGGGGCATTATGTGCAAATCCGCGATGGGCTTATACACGAAGCGGCGGATAAGAGCAAAGACCAGAGCTATTTTTTGGCGCAGGTGGAGCCCGAGGCGCTTCAATATTTGACATTTCCGCTTGGTGAAAAATACAAAAAAGACATCAAAGCTTTCGCGCTTAGTATCCCCGAACTTGAGGACTTTTCCACGCAAAAAGAGAGCAGCGAGATATGTTTTGTGCAAAATACTTATATCGAGGTTTTACAGGAGCATATGAGCGTGACAAGGGAGGGCGAAGTGCTCAACACAAAGGGCGAAGTCATCGGCACCCATCAGGGCTATATGCACTACACGATAGGCAAACGCCGCGGCTTTGAGATAAAAGGGGCGCACGACCCGCACTATGTCATATCGATAAACCCCGCCCTAAACCAGATAACCGTAGGCAGTAAAGAGGAGTTAGACAAAAAGGAGTTTAGCGTTGGGTCTTTAAATATGTTTACAAACGAGCGCGAATTTGAAGCGGGCGTAAAGATACGCTACAGAAGCCCCAAACTCCCCTGCAAAGTCATAGTAAACGAAGACGCCAAAAGCGCCAGAGTCATAATGGAAGATAGCGCTTCAGCTATAGCCGCGGGACAGTTAGCGGTCTTTTATCGCGGTGAATTTGTCGTAGGAAGCGGCATCATCGCTTAATTTCTCCAAAAGCCCTTTTTTGCAAAGCGCGCTACTTTCGGGCTTGGCAAAAAGGGCTCAAAAAAACGGTAAAAATTATTTGCCCAAATTAATATATCCATTTTAAAATTTCTTTATACTACTTTATGTTATGAAATAGTATACTCACAGTTAAGTTGTAAATGTGCGCGTAAAGATGCGGTTTGAGATATGTTACCTCCCGCGCTGTTGTGCCGTTTGCGGCTATCATTTCACTTGTAAGGAGTAGTAAGGATGAAGGGATTTGCAATGCTTGGTCTTAACAAGGTCGGCTGGGTAGAAAAAGAACGACCTGTTGCGGGACCTCTGGACGCTATCGTACGCCCGCTCGCCATTTCGCCGTGTACATCGGATATTCACACGGTTTGGGAGGGGGCAATAGGCGACCGCCACAATCTTATACTCGGTCACGAGGGTGTCGGAGAGGTCGTCGAAGTCGGCTCTTTAGTAAAGGATTTTAAGCCCGGAGATAAGGTCATTATCCCCGCTATTACGCCTGACTGGCAAGCGGTAGCTTCACAGCGCGGTTTTTCGCAGCACTCCGGCGGTATGCTCAACGGCTGGAAATTTTCCAACAGCAAAGACGGCTTGATGGCAGAGTTTTTTCACGTAAACGAAGCCGACGGCAATATGGCGCTTTTGCCCCCTGAAATCAGTATTGAGGAAGCCACTATGTTATCGGATATGGTACCGACGGGCTTTCACGGCGCGAACAACGCCGAAGTAGAATACGGCGATACGGTCGCTGTTATAGGTATAGGACCTGTGGGACTTATGGCGGTAGCGGGCTCAAACTTGCGCGGCGCGGCGCGTATTTTGGCAGTCGGCTCGCGTCCTAAATGTATCGAAGTCGCCAAAAAATACGGCGCAACCGATATAGTCAACTACAAAAACGGCGACATCGTCGAGCAGATCAAAGACTTAGTCGGCGGCGAAGGCGTCGATAAAGTCATCATCGCAGGCGGCAATGTGGACACATTTGAACAAGCCGTACAGATAATCCGCCCTGCCGGTATCATCTCCAACATCAACTACCTCGGAAGCGGCGACTATATCAGGATACCTCGCGTAGGCTGGGGACTTGGTATGGGTCACATCAGAGTCACAGGCGGACTTATGCCCGGCGGCAGAAAAAATATGGAGTACCTCGCCCGCTTGATACAACACGGCAAACTCGATGTCAGCCACCTCTTGACACACCGATTTAAAGGGCTTGAGTCCATAGAAAAAGCTCTGCTGCTTATGAAAGACAAACCAAGCGACCTCATAAAACCGGTCGTTACGCTCTAAAAAAGCAAACACCCCCTTTAAATTTTCCCGCCCCGTTTAAAACGCGGGGCGTTTTTGTTTTTTTATCCGCCGCTATATTTAATTTTCACAAATAACGACTCACAATCAGCACGACATTTGAACAAGGAGGGATTTAGATATTTTCACAAGGTAAAAGTTGGAGTTTTGCAAATATGCTTATTGTTGAATCTATCTTTAGATATGGTGGCGAAGAGCGTTGTCGGCACTATCCAAGATAGTTATCCACGCTCCGTGTAACGGCAAGAATTCTGTATGGCTACTGCTATTAGCCCATTTGACCTCAAGGGAGACAGTCTCTCCCTTTTGGGGTTTGTTAAACAACATAGGCTGGATTAGTCTTGAAGTCGGTGATGGTTTGATGGGGTAGCGTTTGCTAAACTCTATCAATAGTCTATTTGTTTCATCTCTTCGAAGTTGGTTTAACTTCTCTTGCTCCTCCTCTGAAAATGCCTGACTTTTTAAAATACCGTTATAGACCTTTTGTTGTTTGTCAAAAAGTTTGACAAATTCTTTATTGTTTTTTTGGAGGTTAGGGTAAGCTCTGTTTTTTATAGCCATTTCGCTATTTCCACCAAAAAACACCTCCCCATCAAACGCGAAAATACCAAAGCTTATCGGATAATCAAAAGAGTCTATCTTGAAAGCATTTTCTTTATCGCACATCTCTATATGAAGAGTGCCTTTGAAGTCAAACATTCCATCTCCCGTAACGGTTACGGGTACATATACCGTATATGGAGCTTTTTTACTTACATCAACAACAGCCTCTTTGATGATTACGGAGTTTGGACTAACCCCCTCTCGCAAAGGCAGGGTTGTGTTAAGCTCAAATGTTATTTTGGCTGATTTTAGTTTAAAGCGCATAATGTCAATTTGCACAGGTACTAATGCCGTCTCGCCTATCTTGACAGGTTCAGCGTCCTTGACATACGCTATGATAGGTTTATAAGTAGAAGCTAATACCCCACTCACCGTAAACGACACCAAAAAGATGGCTGTTAGTATATGTTTCATAATTGCCCCTTTAAAAGCTTGCGTGCCCAAAACTTTTAAACTTTTTACTTCACATCCCAACCCAATAAGTAGCTTTTTAATTAAAAATATATAATGAGGGTATCTTCATTTTTTGAATAATATATCAAAAAACCGCGAATATTATCAATCACATTTATAAATGCCTTGCGGTGAAAGCGAGAATGAAGGCTTGGAGCAAGATGCGTCGTATGAAGCATTAAAGAATGGGCTATTTTTAATTTATTTTATGCAAGAGCCGCGTAAGTAACACAAACTTATCGCGGCTATTGCCATCGTGGGGGGGTTAAAATTTTAGCGTGAAGATGCTCTTTCCGCCATCGTGGGCGTATTCGGTTTTTATGCCGTGGAGGTCGAAGATGTTGAGCGAGATGAAAAGTCCAAAGCCCAGCCCTCTGGACTCTTTTTGTTTTTTACCCTGCATAAAGAAGGGTTTTTTGTACTCTTCTATCGAAAATTCTAACGCTTTGCCGTTGTTGATGATAGTGATCTCGTCGCCTCTTGCTATGATGGAGACTTTTTTGTCTGAGCTGTATAAAAGTGCGTTGTCGAGTAGGTTTTTGATGGCGGTCGAGAGCATATCAAAGTCTGCGCGCACCTTTTTGTCCTCTATCTTCACGCTGATATCGCAGGCTCTCTCGCCGATGACATCAAGCGCGCAGTCTATGATGTCGCGAAGATTGTAAGGGTGGATATCAAGGGTTAGTTCTCCTGTGCCCAGTTTTTCGATGCTTATAAATCTATTTAAAAGATTCTCCTGCCTTATGAAGACCTTCTCCAACGACCTTTTGTACGCGCTCTCTTCGAGCATCTCTATGGAGAGTTTGCCCTGCATAATGGGCGTTTTAAATTCGTGCATTATGTTTCGCAAAAAAAGCTGCCTTGCTTGCCTGAAAGAGCGTATCTTTTTCACCGCCGCGCCAAATTCGTTGATGACCTGGGCTATCTCGTCGTCGTGTTTTATCTCTATCTCCATCTCGTCGTTACCCTCGGCAAAATCTTTTATCTTTTCGCGGAGTATTTTCAAAGGGCGGATGCTTCTGATGGTCGCTATGTACAAGAGACACAGTAAGAGTATGATGATGCCGAAAACCAGCACAACGGTGTAGTTTTTATCCGCGTAGGGGATCTGAAATATAATGCGCTCGCTGCCTGTTTGGTTTAAGACAAGATAGGCGTCATCGTCGCGCAAGACTACTATGCCAAAATCCAAACCGTTCTCGCCGATAAAGACTTTGCCGATTTTGGGCTCGTCCTCTTTGTAGCGCTTGTAGTTGCCGCCGTTGTTTTTTTTGCGGGAGAGGCGTTCGTCGTATATATTTGAGATGTCGGACTTTGTCGCTTCGTCGGTGACGAGCATAAAGCCCTCGTTTGTGAACTTTTCTATCTCAAATTTATTGGTTGCTTCATCGCGCGAATCTTCCGACACCGCCATAGAGATGGCAAGATGGTAAAAGTTGAACGCCGACTCCTTTTGCCTTTTGATATACGAGCCAGCCCCTATAAGAAACACAGCTATAGTTGCCACGCAAAATATAAGGGTAATCTTTGTCTGAAGTGAATAGCGCCATCTCATCTGTTGAGCCTGTATCCGATGCCGCGCACGGAGTGGAGAAATTCGGGGTTTTTGGAGTTGTCGTTTATCTTCGCGCGGATTCTGCTGATGAGTACATCAAGGCTTCGGCTCTCGCTCTCATCTCCCAAAGAGGGCGCAAAGCGTATCAAGTCTCGGCGCGAAACGACACAGCCTATGCGCTCTATAAGCGTCGATAAGACTTCGTACTCGGCTTGGGTGAGTTTCAACTCTTTCCCCTTAAAGCTTATAGTCCTGGCGTCTTCGCTGACGGTGAAGCTGCTCTTTTGCTCCATCTCTTTGTCGCTTTTTTTGTATCTTCTTATCACGCTCATTATCCTGGCGTACAACTCTTTTGGCTCGTATGGTTTGGGCAGATAATCATCCGCGCCGAAGCTCAAGCCTATCACTTTATCTTCGACATCGCTTCTTGCGGATGAGATGATGATGGGGATATCGTTTTTCTCTCTCACCTCTTTGCATATTTCAAGCCCGTCAAGTCCGGGGAGGGAGAGGTCTAATATCAAAAGGTCGTATTTGTTGATATTTATCGCGCTGATGCCGATAAATGGGTCGGAAAAGGTTTCGACTTCGATGCCGTACTTTCTTAGAAAATCGCTCAAAAGCACCGCCAACTCTTCGTCATCTTCTATCATAATGATCGAAAGGCTCATTTTTTCGTCCTTTGCATAAAGATAAGGTATAAGTTTACATTCAAAAACGATAATAATATGTTAATAGCGCACGGATTGTATAAGATAGCCAAATTTTATAAAATGTGTTATGATAATTTTTAAAATCGCGACAAAGGCTTTTAATGGAAGATAAAGATAGCGTTTTAAAAGAGATAGCCGCTCTTATCGAGGCGGACGGCAAGGGGGTCTTGGAGCTTGAAGTGATGAAATTTATGAGTTTGGAGGAGCTAACCTCCATCAAAGAGTCCCTCATCAAAAGAAAAAACAACAGAAAAGATGAGCAAGAGAGCTGGTACAAAGAGTGGACGCAAAAGTGCGGGAAATAAAACTAAAATTTATCGGCACAAGCGACACGGCGGGGCTTCCCGTGTATGGCTGTAACTGCGCGGCGTGCGATATGTACAGAAAAAGCGCCAAGACGAACTCCCCAAGCTGCGCTTATATAGAGTGTAGTGAAGGGGTGATATTTATAGATAGCGGCAGCGATGCGCTTTTAGGGATACGGGAGGGGAAGAGATTTTTGGCGCAATTTCTGACCCACTTTCACGCCGACCACGCGTATGGGCTTTTGAGACTGCGCCATATGAATTTAACAGCACCCTGCTACCACCCCAAAGATGAACGCGGATTTGCCGACCTTTTGACGCGCCCGCACGGGTTTACATTTATAGAAAACACCCCCTTTAAAAGTGTCTCCGTAAGCGGCATCGAGTTTACCCCTATCCCGCTAAAACACACCCGCCCCACCCACGGATACCTCATCAAAACGCCAAACAAAACCATAGCCTATCTTACGGACTGCTCCGATGTCGAAGAGGAGAGCCTGGCATTTTTGCAAAAGCAAAACTTAAACGCCGTCTTCATAGACGCCAGTTACGATATAAAGTACAACGAAGGCAAACATCTAAATTTCGACGAAGCCAACGCGATGATAGACAAAATGGGAGCAAAAGAGGGCTTCCTAATCCACCAGAGCCACTACTCGCTGTCATATATCTTAGAACATAAAATAACGCTTAAATACCCATATATCCCCGAGGGGTTTGAGTACGATATCTAAATGGCGCAAACTAATACTTTAGCCTTATATTATTAAAGTAATTTTAATATATCTTCGTGTAAAATCATCCGTGGGTTTGGTATCCGGTGTGGTAGTATATATTTAATTTTACATTAAATATAGTATGAGGAGAGTTGAGAGAAATGATATTTCAAATTTCTCAACTCTCCTTTTTCTGAAATTTTGTTTTTTACCCCGATATCATACAGCTGTCCAAAAAAATCAAGGTATTAAAATTTAATTGATAAGGGGTAAGTATGAAGCATATAGTTAAACTGCTAACGGCAGTTTTGGTTTTAGAGTTTTTAGTTGGCTGCGGAGGCGGCGGTGGAGGAAGTAGCAATCCTGGTGGAGGCGGTCCTAACAACGGTTCGGATTATAATATTTCGCAAGAAAATTACACCCTTACTTATGAAAATAGTATCGGGACTGCATTTATAAAAGTTAATAACGGGACTTTTTTAATGGGTGTTGATAGTAGCGATGGGTGGACGGCACCGGATGAAATGCAACACGCAGTAAATATTACAAAGCCATTTTATCTTGGAGTATATGAAGTTACAAAAGGAGAGTGGAAAGCCATAATGGGTGCGAACAGTGATCCTTATCCTGCTTTTAATAATGATAAGTATCCTGTAACAAATATTAAATATGCGCAAATTCAAGAGTTTATTGATAAGTTAAATGCAAAAGAGAAAAGAACGACGCCGGATAGACCAAAATATCGTCTTCCTACGGAAGCCGAATGGGAATATGTCGCAAGAGAGGAAGGTGCAAAATTAACAGCTTGGAGTTTTGGCAATGACATTGCGAAGTTAGAGCAGTATGCACAATACAATAAAACCGGCACTCTGGTTTTTGCAAGGGTTGGTCAAAAAGATCCAAATAGTTTGGGGTTTTATGATATATACGGCAATGCATATGAATTTGTATCTGATTTTTATGATGTAAATTATGGTTTAAATTCAGCGCAACTCGCAAGCGTTACGGATGATCCGCAAGGACCGGTTTCGGGAACGAAAAAAGTTGCTCGAGGCGGTAGTATCACAACTGCAAATCCGGCTGACTTACGCTCGGCTCGCCGTGTAGACCTGGATATAGGCGATTCTTATCCTAATTTAGGCTTTCGTTTGGCATTGGACGCGCCTGCGCCATAATTAAACATAAACGGCTGTTGCAGTATCGCAATAGCCGTTTATCTAAGCAAAAACCGCAAAAAAATAAGCAGACAACCCCAAAAGCACAGACGAACTAACATAAAAAATGTCTTAAGCAACTCTCTCGTTTTCACCAAAAATCCCATTGAAAAAGCAGACGATATATTCACAACAAGCGTGTAGCATGGGAACGAATCGCTCTTGATGATACCAAACAGCGCATGACGCAAAAGCGCCGTAAAAACAGCCCTGAAGGTTTTAAATATAATATATAGTGCGATAAATTAATGATTTATTTGTCCAACATAGAGTAATTTGTAATATATCTTAGTGTAAAATTCTCCGCAAGTTTAATATTTGATGGGGTAACAGATGTTTAATGTTGTTTTAAATTTAATCCGCAAACTAAATAGCAAATTTTTTGCTTACCAAATCTTATTATCTTCCACAAAATATCGCATATTTTGTCAAAAAGTTTAAAGTATCAAAATTCATTTCATAAGGGGTAAACATGAAGTATATAGTTAAGCTGCTAACGGCAGTTTCGGTTTTAGGTTTTTTAGTTGGCTGCGGAGGCGGAGGTGACGAGACGGACGAAAACAACGATCCTCAAAAGTCGCAAATCTCTTTTGCAGATATAGAGTCTACATTTTCGGTCGATTTTCCGGTACCTGCGGGCTCCAAAGTTGTTTCTATAGACAAGTATAAGGTGTATAGCGCTACTCAAGCGGCGTTTAATGATTTGAACGCGACCGTTCTTAAGCCCGGAAAATATATCCTTGCCAGCAATGGCTATCACATAAGTGAAGATACGACAACCAAGATAACATATTACGCCGAACACAACAAAACCGCCGGCACCATTCGGACGGGAATATACACCTATTCAAATTTCGCAGGATTGAGCGATGATATATTTGATTATGAGTTTGGCGTTGTAGACGGGAAGTTTGCGAAAGCTGTCAAATATGTAAGATATGAGGGTAGTATATCGTCACAGTATTCTAATTATGCGACAAATCAGCGATATTTGCCATCATTAGGCTTTAACAATTGCAAGTCTACCGAGGGCAATTGGAGATGTTCAAAGAGCGATTCTAAGTTCACATACATCTGGGAAACGATAGACGCCTACACATATCAATATATCATAACAGCAAAATAAAACTCACATCTAAAAAAACAAGGCGATTTTTCGCCTTGTTTTTATCTCATCAAGCTTCTTAGCAGATAAACGGCGGCGAAGTAGCTCGCGAGCCCCAAAAGCACAGACGAGCCAACATAAAAAAATGTCTTAAGAATCTCACCCTTATCCACTAAAAATCCCGTATCTAAAGCAAACGATGAAAATGTCGTAAACGAGCCTAAAAGTCCCGTGATGAAAAAGAGTCTGACAGGCAGGGGCATATTGCCTTTTAGGATGCAATACTCCGCGAACACTCCTATGAAAAAACAGCCGATGATATTCACAACAAGCGTGTGGTACGGGAACGAATCACTCTTGATGATACCAAACAGCGTATGCCGCAAAAGCGCCCCCAAAACAGCCCCAAAAGCGATAGCAAGATAGTTCACTCCAAGCCCCCTTAGCCCAAAATATTTTTGCGGCAAGTATAACATATCTGTTTTTAAGCGGGTGTGTGAAAGTCGTGAAAAACTATAGCTTCGGGCGACGGATATCGCACAAAATTAGGTAAACGCAATCACCACTTTTTCCATCCATAGATGGAATAAAAACCCCATAATATGGCGCCAATATGTTTATATGTCACAAAATATTTCAAGTGTGTTATCCAAGTGCGATAAACTTATGATTTTTCTTCATAATATTAAAGTAGATTTTAATATTTATTGGTGTAAAATTTATACAGATTATTATTAGAAGGTATTAGTAATGATAATATTTAATATTATCTTAAGTGCGTTCTGTAGAGAAATAGAGAGAGAAAACATTACAAATTTCTTAAGTGCTTTATTTTCCAAAAAATTTGCGCGCTGTTGTGGTGCCGGATTTTTTGCCTGTCAAGTTTTTTTCTTAGATTTCATCGCAATATCTCGTATCTTGTACAAAAAAATTAAAAGTGTGAAAATTCTCTCAACAAGGAAGGAGTAAAACATGAGACATATAACTAATCTGCTCGCGGCAGTCTTGGTTTTGGGGTTTTTAGTCGGCTGCGGAGGTGATGGTGGGGATCAAGATTTACATATCTCTTTTGATAGAGTGCATACTGAGTTTCCGGCTTTTTTTGAGCATGAGAATGCCAGTATTGTTGATATAAAGAAGTCTAAAGTATATAGCGCTACTTCGGCAACGCTGGATAGCGTTCGTTTGAAAGTTTCATCAGGACACCCTTTGACAAATCCTGAAGATGGACTGTATGAATTTACGGACGAGGAGGCAAGTGTAAGGTATTTTATCCAATACAACGGCACGGTGGGTAGTCTCGACGCAGGTATGAATAGCACCTCAAACGAAGTACTAACAGAAAGCGCTTTTAATAACGAGTTCGGCGATATAGACGGCGATCTCAGGCAAGTCGTCATCGAAGTGAGTTATAATGAGCCTATATCGCCCGTAGATGCCTCTTTTCAGGAAGCGTTTGGTTATCTCAAATTTAATTGCTACACCACCATAGGCACTCAACATATATGCAATAGGCAAGACGATAACTTTGAATATAACTGGACGCAAAAAGACGAACACACATACCGATATGTTGCATCGATAAAGAGATAAAATCCACATCAAAGCAAGGTGTTTTTCACCTTGCTTTTATTCTTGCAAAGCCGCTAAGGGTTTAACCATAAAGTCAAACCATTAAGATAATGCTAAAACACCCACATGCCCCAAAAGCTTCAAGTGCTATTCATAAATATAGCAAACTAACGATTTATCTTTAAAATATTAAAGTAACTTTTAATATGCATTGATGTAAAATTCATAAAATTTGCCATATTGGGAAGTATTTACAAAGTCTAATGCTATTTTAAGTTTGGTTTGCGAAGAGGGGTAGCTTTACGAATTGTCTTAAATTGCGACACAAAATTTATTTTCCACTTCAATAGTGCGCGTTTTATTTAAAAAATTTAAAGTATCAAAATTCATTAATAAGGAGAAAGCATGAAGTGTGTGGTTAAACTGCTAACGGTAGTTTTTGTTTTAGGTTTTTTAGTCGGCTGCGGAGGCGGCGGTAGCGGAGTGGGCAATAATCCGGGCGGTGGCAATGAACCCACAAGCCCGAAAATCTCTTTTACTGATATAGAGGCTAATTTTTCAATTCCTTTTCCGGCACCTGAGGATGCCAGTGTTGCCGCTGTAGAAAAGTATAAAGTATATAACGCTACTCAAGAGGCGTTTGATGACTTTAACGAGACGGTTCTTGATATTAAAGGGTATACCTTTAATGCTACCAATGACCTTCACACAAATGTAACAAATAATATAACATATTATGCCACACACAACAGTACCGCCGGCACTCTCCAGGTAGGAATACTCGGTCATTCAAATTTTGAAGACTTGACTGATGAGATTTTTGATGATGAGTTTGGCACTATAGATGGGAATCTTACGAGAGCCGTCACCTATGTAAGATATCACGATAATATATCGGCACGATATGCTAATTATGCAGTGAATGGTCGATATTTAAAATCGCTAAGTTTTAATTGTGGCACTAATGATGGTAAATATGTATGCAGCAAGATCGACGATAAATTCATATATGGATGGGCAGAGTTAACTGACTACGCGTACCAATATGTCATAATAGTAAGATAAAATATACATTCAAGGCAGGGTGATTTTTTGCTCTGCTTTTATTTTGCGAAGTTGCTTAAGAGATAAATGGCAAGTCCTAAAGAGACGGATGAGCTGATATGAAAATCATGATTTTTTTAGTTTGGATTCCCGCCTTCGCGGGAATGACGAAAGGAGGGGACGGGAATGATGAAAGAGGGGACGGGAATGATGAAAGAGGGATGGATTCTCGCATTCTTTCGTGATTGACGCACTTTGCACTACGCTGAAGTGCGGGAGTGATGGAGTGGGTGGATTCCGGCTTCTGCGGGAGTGACGAAAAGGGGGCGAGAGTGGCGGAGAAAGAGGGCTTTCGCCTTCTTCCCGTTGTTGCGCTCTATGCCTGAATGCGAAGAAGCAAACATTACCCCAAAAACTTCACCGTAAAAGTTATAACACCATCTTCATAGGTGGCGGAGATGTCGGCTTGGTGGGCTTTTATGATGGATTTTACTATGGCTAAGCCTATGCCGCTGCCGCCGCTTTTTCTGTCTCTGGCGGCTCCTGTTCTGTAGAAGCGGTCGAAGAGTCTGTCGGTGTTCTCTTTTGAGAGGACGGTTCGGGTTTTGTTGGAGATCTGCATCGTTTTTTTATCTTTTAAAAATGTTATCGATATGACGCTGTTGGGCTGCGCGTAATATATGGCGTTTGAGATGAGGTTGGCGATGGCGCGTCTTATCATCTCTTTGTTGCCTATTATCTTGAAAGCTTCGCTTTGCGCGTCGATCGTCACGCCGCTCTCTTCGGCAAGTACGCTAAAATACTCGGTGATATTTGCGACTTCATCCGCCAGATCCACCTCCTCTTTTACGATAGCCTCCGTCTCGCAAGTGGCTAAAAAGAGCATATCATTTACCATCCTGGACATTCTTTTTAACTCTTCAAGGCTTGAGTAGAGTATCTCTTGGTACTCTTTGGCGCTACGGGTGAGGCTGAGCGCTATCTGTATCTGTGTCATCAGGCTGCTGATGGGGGTGCGCAGTTCGTGGGCTATGTCGGCTGAAAAGTTGGATTGTCGCTCAAAAACATCTTCGATGTGCTCTATCATCTTGTTGAAAGAGAGCACGAGACTTCTTAGTTCGATCGGCGCGCTTTTTTCGTCAAGCCTTATGTTGAGGCGTTCCGTTGTTATGTTTTGGATTTTTCGGCTGATGGTTTTGACAGGTTTGAAGCCAAAAAAGATAACCAAAAAACAGGCTGCCAGCGCCACAAGGCATGCCATCGTAGTGACGAACCGTAAGGTTGCCCTAAAGTGGATGATATAGCTTCGGTGGAAATTTATGTCAATGCCTACGGCGATTTTTGCTATGTTGGCATTTTCGACGGGGTTCATAAGTACGCGGTAGTAGTTTTTGCCGTCGTTCCATGTCTGAAGCGTTTCGTTTTGCCCAAATCTGTTTTTCACGATGAGCGCGAGCAAGTCGCCGTCATCCCTCTCCGATATATACGGTATCTTGCCGCTTTTATCTTCAAGATAGATAAAAAGATTGGGATGTGATAGGATGATCTGGTCGAGGGCGTTTTGCAGTAACTCCTCGCTGCGAGCGCGCCTTAGGCTCTCTTTTGCCGCCCTTGAGACGAGGTCTAATTCGTATATATCCATCCGCATAAAGTGCTCTTTCGCCGTGTGCTCTATATAAAGCCCAAAGCCGACAAGGATCAAAATCGCAGACAACCCCACGGGTATCACAAGCCGCAAAATGAGCGATTTGGGTCCGAAGAGTTTGTCGTATTTCATCGTAATTCCAAGATATAGCCTATGCCGCGTACCGTGTGTATGAGTTTTTTATTGAAACCGCTGTCTATCTTGCTTCTAAGCCTTTTGACCATCACATCGATCACATTTCTATCGCTGTCAAAATTTATATCCCACACGCTTGAGGCGATGAGCGACCTTGTGACCACTTCGCCCTTGTATGAGAGCAAAAACTCCAGCAGCAAAAACTCTTTATTGGTCAAATCTATCTTTTTGCTGCCTCTGGTTACGACCCTTTTTACCAGGTCTACAGACAAGTCGCCTATCTCTATCAGCGTCTGCTTTATCTCTTTGGTCTTGCGTCTAAGCAGGCTTCGCACTCTGGCTAAAAGTTCGGCAAAGTCAAAGGGCTTTGCCAGATAGTCGTCCGCTCCTATATCCAGCCCCCTTACTTTATCTTGCGGTTTGTTCAGGGCGCTTAGAAGTAGAATCGGCGTCGTGATATTCTCTTCGCGCAGGGTTTGCGTGAGTTTTAGCCCGTCGATGTAGGGCAGCATAATGTCTAAAATGATAAGATCATATGTTTCGGTGAGCGCCATATGCTGTCCGTCTAGTCCGTCCGCGGCGGTATCTACGACAAAGCCGGCTTCATTCAAGCCCTGTTTTAGATAGTTGCCGAGTTTTATCTCATCTTCGATGATTAGTAGTTTCATTGCGTATCCTTTAAGTCTAAAGCAAATTATACTAAAATATAAGCTATTTTACCTCTAAATTTTAGGCATTCTTAAAAGTTTATAAATAGCGGGTATGATAAACATAGACAAAAGCGGTGCGGTGATCATGCCGCCTATCATCGGAGCGGCTATAGCACTCATCACTTCACTCCCTGCCCCTTGCCCAAACAGTATCGGCAAAAGTCCCGCCACGATAACGGTCACCGTCATAGCTTTAGGGCGCACCCTCAAGACCGCCCCGTAGTGTAAAGCCTCGTCCAGATCCCTCTCGCTTCTTATATCGTGCCCCGTAACTTGCGCGTAATTTTCTATCGCTTGGCGCAGATATATGAGCATCACCACCCCAAACTCCGCCGAAAGCCCCGCCAGCGCGATAAATCCCGTACCCGTAGCCACAGAGAAATTATACCCTTGCAAGTACAAAAACCAAAAGCTTCCGATGAGCGCGAAAGGTATCGTGAGTATGATCAAAAACGCCTCATCAAAGCGCCTAAATGCCAGATAGAGCAGGATAAATATAATGATAAGCGTGAAGGGCACCATCAGCTTTAGCTTCTCATTCGCCCTTTGCAGGAGTTCGAATTGACCCGTGTATGAGATGCTGACGCCCGTACTTTTTATCTCTTTGCTGATTAAATCCCGCAAATCTTCGACTACGGAGACCAAGTCCCTATCCCTCGCGTCTATATAGACCCAACCGGCAGGGCGTGCGTTTTCGCTTTTTAGCATCGGCGTGCCGGAGGTTATCTTGATATCGGCAACATCCGAAAGGGTGATCTGCTGAGAGTTTGGTGTGAGTATGGGCAGTTTCTTCAAGGCTTCTACGCTGTTGCGGTAACTTTGAGGATAGCGTATGTTTATGGGATACCTTGCCACCCCCTCGACGCTTTTGGCTACTATCTCGCCGCCTATCGCGGATGAGACAAAAAGCTGCACATCTTCTATATTCATACCGTAACGCGCGGCGCTCTCTCTTTTGATATCGATATCTATATACCGCCCGCCGACCAGTTTCTCGGCAAGCGCGGATGTGACGCCGTCCACTCTCTTGCTGATATCTTGTATCTGCACGGCTATCTTGTCAATCTCTTCCAAATCCGTCCCCGAAATCTTTACGCCGATAGGACTTTTTACGCCCGTGGAGAGCATATCTATCCTGCTTCTTATGGGAAATACCCATAGATTCGCCACACCCGGGAAGCGCACGCGCTCGTCAAGCTCTTTGATGATTTTATCGATATCCATACCATCGCGCCACTCTTTTTGCGGTTTTAGCTTGATAACCGTCTCTATCATCGACATAGGCGCAGGGTCGGTGGCGCTTTCAGCGCGTCCTGCTTTGCCGAATACCAACTCCACTTCAGGCACGCTTTTGATGAGTTTGTCGCTGTTTTGCAGCAGTTTAGCCGCATTGGCGGGGGAAATGCTTGGAAGCGTTGAGGGCATATAGAGAAGGTCACCCTCGTTTATCTGCGGCAAAAATTCACCGCCTATCTTTTTGAGCGGTATGATGATAGTCGTTAGGGCAAGCAGGGCTATAAGTATCGTAAGTTTGGGGCGCTTTAGTACGACGCTTAGGGCTGGGCGGTAGATGTTGATGAGAAATCTATTGAGCGGGTTTTGGCTCTCTTTGGGGATGTTGCCCTTTATCCAGTACCCCATCAAGATAGGCACCGCCGTGATAGCAAGCAGCGCCGCCCCAGCCATAGAGTATGTTTTGGTAAACGCCAGCGGTGAGAACATCCTGCCCTCTTCGCCCTCCAATGTAAAGATGGGGATAAAAGAGAGCGTGATGATGAGTAGGCTGATAAAAAGGGCGGGACCGACTTCGATGGAGGCTTCCAGTATGAGATTCCACCGCTGGGCAGAGGAGGGCGGTCTGTGCGGGTTTGCGTGAGCGTACCTCTCAAGCTTTTTGTGGGCGTTTTCCACCATCACCACAGCCGCGTCCACCATCGCGCCTATGGCTATGGCTATGCCGCCTAACGACATAATATTGGCGTTGATGCCTTGAAAATACATAATGATAAACGCGATGAAAACCCCAAGCGGCAGTGATATGATAGCCACAAGCGCAGAGCGGGCGTGCCACAAAAATAGTATGCAGACAAGCGCCACTACGATGAACTCTTCTGTGAGTTTCCAAGTCAGATTATCAATGGCTCTATCGATAAGCTCGCTTCTATCATACGCCGTCACTATCTCCACACCCTCAGGCAGGCTTGGCTTTAGCGACTCTATCTTCTCTTTCAACGCCGATATAACCTCTTTGGCATTTTTGCCGGAGCGGATAAGTACGATGCCGCCGACCGTTTCGCCCTCGCCGTTAAGTTCGCCCACACCCCGCCTCATCTGCGCGCCCACGGATACTCTGGCGACATCTTTGAGATATACGCTCACGCCCTGCGCGTCCGTCTTTAAAACGATACTATTAAAATCCTCCAAAGAGCTTAGGTAGCCGTTGGCTCGCACCATATATTCGGCTTCGGCAAGTTCAACTATGGAGCCGCCCATCTCTTGATTTGATTTGTTAAGTGCCTCTTTTATATCCCCCAACATCACGCCATATTGGACTAATTTCAAGGGCTCAACGGATATCTGATACTCTTTGACAACGCCGCCTATGGAGGCTACTTCGGCGACATTGGGGACAGTTTTTAGTTCAAACTTCAAAAACCAATCCTGCAAGCTTCTAAGCTCGGCAAGGTCGTGAGTGTTGCTCTTATCCACCAAGACATACTCATAAATCCAGCCTATCCCCGTGGCGTCGGGACCGATTTGGGGTGTGACTCCGCTTGGAAGTTCGGCTTGATTGAGGTACTCCAAAACGCGCGACCTCGCCCAGTATAGGTCTGTCCCATCCTCAAAAATGATATAGATAAATGACTCGCCAAACGACGAAAAGCCCCTCACCGTTTTGGCTTCGGGGACGGAGAGCATAAGCGTGGAGAGGGGGTAGGTGATCTGATTTTCCACGATTTGCGGCGCTTGCGAGGGGTAGCTTGTATGGACGATGACTTGCACATCGGAGAGGTCAGGCAGCGCGTCTATAGGGGTATTTTTCAGAGACCAAGTCCCAAAAACAGCCAAAAAGATGATGGCTATAATGACTAAAAAACGGTTTTTTATCGACGCTTTGATGACTTGCTCTATCATCTCCGCATTCTCTCAAGCGCGCCCGATATATCCGCTTCCGAATCTATCAAAAAGACCCCCGTTGTTACAACGCTCTCATTTTCGCCAAGTCCCTCGACCGCCGCAACTCCATCCGACTCGCCAAGAACCTTTATAAGTTTTGGCACAAACGCCCCCTCTTTATCGACCGCGATAACGCGCTGTGCGCTGCCCGTGTCGATCACCGCGCTTGATGGGATAAGGAGCATTTGGGGGCTTTTGGTTTTTATATTGACAAAGGCGCTAAGCCCGGGCTTTAAAATCTCATTTGGATTGTCTATCTTAGCCCTTAAATTCAGCGTCCTTGTGTTTTGATTGGCGCTTGGCAAAATCTGCGTCTTTTGCAAATCAAACTCTTGCCTTAAGGATGGGATATAGACGCTGTACACGCTATCTTTATTTAAAAAAGGGGCTAACGACTCGGGCAAAAAGGCGTTCACCCACACGGTAGAGACGCTTTGGATGGCGGCTACTATCTTATCTTTTGAAAAGTTCATCCCCTCTCTGAGCTCATACGCCGTGATGACGCCGCTGATGGGGGCTTTGACGGCAAAATTTGTCTGGAGTTTGAGTGTTTGCCGAAGCGTCAATATATCGTCGCTTGGCATCCCCAAAAGCCTTAAGCGCTCCAAGACACTTGCTTTTTTTGTGAGCAGATATTCGCTCTGCGCGTCCACCCACTCGGGCACCGTTATCTCTATAAGCGTGTCGCCTTTTTTGACGCCATCACCCACGCTAAATGGATACGACTTTTCGACAAACCCTCCCGCTCGCGGCTGAACGGTGACTTGATAGTGGCTGTCGTAGTCGAGGTTAGCCGGTACGCTTTGTGAAAAAACAAGATTTCCGAAGTAGGCTTTTTGCGTTTTTAAGCCTATATTTTGCGTCTGCACGGGGTCTATCCTAAAGCCCGCACTCTCATCCTCTTCGTCGGCATATTTTGGCACCAGATCCATATCCATAAAGGGGGATTGCCCGGGGGCGTCAAATCTCGTGTTGGGGTGCATCGGGTCGTACCAAAAAAGTATTTGCCGCTCTTTTTGCTCCGTTTTGGCGGGACTGAAGTAACCCCACGCGGCAAAAAGGACTATGAGGTTTGATAGCAGGATGAGGGCTATCGTTTTTTTATGTTTCATATCGCTTTGATGGTTTTAAGAAGTGAGATTTTTCCTTGTTGTACAAAGCCAAACTCTACGCTGTCGTCAATTTTTATCTCTTTTATCAAACTTTCATCTTCGTAAGCAAACCGCATCTTCATCGCAGGCCACGACAGCGCCTCTATCGCTTCGTGCTCGATCGTGACTTTTTTGTTTTCCAAATCTATCACTTTTACGACCCCTTTTGCCGTGATTAATGCATTTTGCGTCTTTACGGCTTGTTCGTGAGAGTGTTGCGCGAATGCGGGAATCGCGCTAAAGATTAGGGCGGATATCATCAAATTCAGCATTTTTTTCATACTAAACCCCTTATAAAAAAATTGGGGAAAGTTTAGCAGAATGTTTGTGTCTAAAGTATGATATAAGAATTACATTTTTGTCATAAAAACTACATCGTGTAGGCTTTTTTGCCGTATATAAAATGGTACATAAAAATGCATACAAATGTCACCGCCGCAGCTGCCGCGTAGAGCCCTCCAAAGCCTATATACGGCGTCAAAAGTCCGTACAGATAAGGTCCCATACCGATACCCAAATCCATAAATATAAAGTAAGTGGATATCGCCTGTGAGACGCCGTGACCTTTTACTAATTTGACGCAGACGGTTTGTATGGCGGTTTGAAAATTGGCGATACCAAGCCCTAAAAGCACAGCGGACATCAACATCAAGCCGCTCGTCTTCGCAAAGTACAAAACCACAAATCCCAAAATGGCAAAAACCAAAGATGGATATATGATGATATTTGCCCCCCTCTTGTCAAAAGTCTTGCCCGTAAACGGACGAGATATAAACGCCGCCGCCGCATATACCAAGAAAAAGAGGCTCGCAGTCTTTGATAGGTCAAGGTCTGCCGCGTACATCGGCAAAAATGCTTGCAAACTGCCGTACCCCGCCACCACAAACATAGTAACGACAGCCACAGGAACCGCGGCGTAAGCGATATAGCGGCTTAGGTGAAAAGAGCCTCCCTTTTGGGGCTTCGCGCCGCTTTCGATAAAGGGATACGATACAAAAAGCGCGAACAAAAAGCTGAGCACTCCCACGCCAAGGCAAAATATAAATATATTCTCAAAGCTCGTATGCAGCATCATATATATACCCAAAAACGGACCTATCGCCATCGCCATCACTGCGCTTAAACTAAAATAATTTATCCCCTGACCGTGCGCCTCTTTGGGGATGATATGCACCACAAGCACGCCCGCCACCGTACCGATACAGCCGATACCGATACCGCTTATAAATCGCACCGCCATAAATAGATATAAATTGTCCGCGATAAGATACGCGCCAAGACTCAAAATATAGATAGCTATCCCCGTAAAAATCAGCCTTTTAAATCCCAAATCAAGCACTATCCTTCCGGCGATAAATCTCCCGCACAAGCAGCCGATAAGTATAAGCCCCGCAGCAAACCCGCCAAGACCATCGCTCGTCGCAAATCTCTTCGCCGCATAAGGCACGCTGATAACAAACAGCATATAATACGACATAGAGACGAAAAAATTTATCAAAGCGACATAAATAAAGTTTTTTGTAAATATCATTTTTGTTGTTCCTAAAGTGTGAGTTTTGTAAAAAGCAGAGGTAATGAATACTTAAAACAAAGGTGGAATTTTACTCCAAATAACTTAATTTCATAAAAAAAACTAACGCCACTATCAGCAAGAATGCTAATTTTAAGTTTTGCAAGAATCTTGATAAGTAAACTTAGGAATGTGCGATTGTTAAGTCTCCACCTCTTCATTCCGAGCGAGCAAAGCGACGATGAACCCTAACGGTCAAACATTTTATAAGTTCAACCACAAAGATTCATCATTGCTCCCTCTCCCGTCATTCCCGCGAAGGCGGGAATCCAAACTAAAAAAAACATAACAAATCAAGGAAAATATCCGATTGGAAATCATCCGTATTACACACAGCGACAGCGATAAGCGCGTAATCGCGCTTTTGTTTTTCCCCCATTTTGACAGTGTCTCGTGTTTTGATTTATTCAAGGAAAAAGAGCGAGGACATGTTTGAGTTGTTGCTTGCAACAACGAGTCCCGCAGCTCCCTTGAATAAATCAAAACAGGAGGGTACCCCGTAGGGGCAGTGTCAACTTTCATGGGGGTCATTTCTTTGGTTACTTTCTTTTTGAGAAAAGAAAGTAACAGGAAAACAATAAAGTTTTGAATGAAAAAGTTTGATAAAACCTATTGTACCTTCTTTGATTATTTAAGGTTTGCGAGTTTGGATTCCCGCTTTCGCGGGAATGACGAAGAAATGGTTATTTCTTTGAAAATAAACCTTGCGCGTGAGAATCTTTACAGTCAAACCTATCAAATAGGCAGTCGTTAGGATTCCTCGTCGCTTTGCTCTGTCGGAACTAGATTTCGTAAAACTTCTCTATCTCTTCAGCCAGTACGAAAAAATCGACCCCGTTAGCGTCTCTGTGCTCTTTTAGCTTCTCTTTTGTGCTCTCTTTGCCGCTTCTTAGTTCTCTGGATTTGATGCCATACGAGATTGAGATGGCGGCTTCGATGAAGGCGGCTAATCTGTCGCAGTT
>JAISQB010000083.1 GCA_031274495.1 Campylobacteraceae bacterium
AATTTCAGCTCTATCTCGTTGGCTTTGAGCCAATCAAGCTCTATGGGGATATTTACGCACCAAGCGACATTTTCCAAAAGCCCGAATATGCCGTTTAGGTTCAGCGAACGAAGCGGCGCTTTGCCAGTTGAGAGGGCGTAGAGTTTCAGATAGACGCTCTCTATGGACTTGCACTGGGCATCTTCAAATAAAAAGACTATCCTGAAGTTATTCTCCAAGCCCTCCTCTTGGGCTATGCGGTGGAGGGTTTTGATGACTTGCACATTGCGGTGGTTGTCGCCGAAAGCCTCTTTGAGATAGATATCAAAAATGCTAAGCGCGTTTTTTACAAACTTCTTTTTCACATCGCAGACAAATTCGCTTCCGCTAAAATCCACTTCAACTTCACTCTCATTTAGAGCCCCTATAAACGCGGCGGCGGCGTTGTAGTTCTCTTTCCAGTTTAACACAGGAAAGGTCGCCTGCAAAATCTTTTCATTGTGCAACTGCCCTCTATCGACTCTTGCTATGCCAAAGCCGATAGGCTCGCGGTAGCCCTCTAAATTTTTTATATTGGCTACATACTCTTTGAACTTTTTTTCACTCTCTATGGGTTTCATAATCACTCCTTTAAATTATCAATTACCACACGCACTTTGCGTTGAAGTTGGCTGAATGTCGCTATTGTCCCCCGTGAGGAGACTTATCTTTTGCCATAAAGCGGCGGCGGCGTCTTTGTAACGCTTCGCACTTATGGTGTCGGAGTTAAATATCACGACGGGCTTGCCGCTATCTCCCCCTTCTCTTATCTTCGGCTCCAGAGGTATCTCCGCGATGACGGGGACATTGTACTTTTTGCCAAGTTCGCTTCCCGTTTTGCGCCCGAATATATCGTACTCTTTGCCGCAATCAGGACAGATAAACCCGCTCATATTCTCCACGATACCAGCCACTTCGATATGCAGCTTTTCAAACATATCAAGGCTTCTTGCCGCGTCGTCGAGTGCTACTGTTTGGGGTGTGGTGACACAGACACCGCAAGTGACGGGCACGCTTTGCGCCAGAGTTAGTTGCGCATCTCCCGTTCCCGGGGGCATATCTATAAAAAGCACATCCAAATCGCTCCACAAGATATCGCCCAAAAGCTGCTCTATGGCTTTCATTATCATCGCACCCCGCCAGATCAAAGACTGCCCTTCATTCATCAAAACGCCCATACTCATCATCTCAAGCCCGTAAGCTTTTATCGGCTTTATCTTGTTGCCCACGGCTTCTGGTTTTTGGTCTGTTGCGCCAAGCATTCTTGGGATATTGGGACCGTAGATATCGGCGTCCAAGATGCCCACTTTTTTGCCCTGCTCTACTAAAGCCAGTGCCAGATTGACGGTCGTTGTGGATTTGCCCACGCCACCTTTTCCGGAGCTTATCATCACGAAATGTTTAATATTTGGGGCTATATTTTTGCCCGATTTTGAGTTGCTTTTTATCTCAGGCTCTTTTGGTTGACGGACGGTGATATCGGCGCTAAGACCGTTTTTTTGTAAAACCTCAACCGCGTCGTTTTTGATTTTCAGGGCTACTTGGGGGTTAGAAGATGGTATCTCTATGCTCACAAAAACTCTATCTTCTTTTATCTCTATCTCTTTTACAAAGCCAAAAGCTACTATATCCTTCTCAAAGTCAGGATAAGTAACAAAACTAAGTAACTTTTTTACTTCATCTGTACTCAATGGGTTATGTCCTCTTTAGAAAATGTGTCGGTTCTGCACACCTGTATCATAAAAAACCGTTTATAGGTCGTTGAAAGCCGCAAAACATTGGGTTATTTTTAATGTCTAAGAATGTAACACAAAAAAGATAAAAAAAAGCTTTCGAAATGTATAATATCGTAACACTTCAACACAAAGGATACGAAATTGCTTGATGTATCATTGATAGTACTAAGCGCGGGGGAATCAAGCCGTTTCAAGACGAAAGCGAAGAAGCAATGGTTACGATTTGGTGACGAGCCGTTGTGGCTTAGCGTAACAAATTCGCTTGCTTCAAGCTACCCGTTTAAGGATGTGATAATAGCAGGCTGCGCGGAGGATTTGCCATATATGTACAAATTTTGCGATTTTAAGATCATAAAAGGCGGCACGACAAGGCAAAATTCCCTCATAAACGCGCTTCAATATATACAAAGCGAATATGTCTTGGTAAGCGACGCGGCAAGGTGCGCCGTGCCAAAATCGCTCACACTGAGGCTATTGGAAAATGCGGGAGAGGCGGATGTGATAGTTCCGTATCTTCCCGTAACGGACACAGTCATATACGAAGAAAACGCTGTGAATCGCGACAAAGTGAAGCTTATCCAGACGCCGCAGCTCTCTAAGACCGAGGTGTTAAAAAGCTCACTCTTGCAGGGTGGGGAATTTACCGATGAGAGTAGTTTGGTAACAGCGCACGGCGGAAGCGTCAAATATATCTTAGGCGACATAAGAGCTGAGAAATTGACGCTAAATGAGGCGAAAAACAGTTTTCTCTCCCTACTTCCGCCGCCGTCATCCGCGACATTTACGGGATTTGGTTTTGACGCTCACGCATTTGAACGCGACAAAGCTATGTATCTTGGGGGGGTAAAGGTAGATGATAGTTACGGTCTTAAAGCCCACTCCGACGGGGACGCCGTGATACACGCTCTCATAGACGCGCTCTTGGGTGCTGCGGGGGCTGGCGATATAGGGGAGTGGTTCCCGGACTCCGACCATAGATATAAAGATATAGACTCTACCAAGCTTTTGGAGAGCGTTGTACTCTTTTTACTGCGGGTCGGGTTTGAGATAGTACACTGCGATATTACGATTATCGCGCAAAAGCCTAAAATCTCGCCGTTTAAACAGGCTATCTCGAAGAGATTGGCAAGTCTTTTAAACATATCCCCCGCTCATATAAATATAAAAGCCACAACGACCGAAAATATGGGTTTTGTGGGACGCGAAGAGGGTCTTGCCGCACAAGCGACAGCTACTCTTAAATACTACGATTGGACGACAGATGAAAATATTAATCGTTGAAAATGAAGTCTATCTGGCTCAAAGTATCTCGGCGAAGCTTTCAGACGCCGGCTACTCGTGCGAGATAGTTACCAATATAAAAGACGCTTTGAAAAATGAAAAATACGACGCCGTGCTGCTATCGACAAATATATCGGGGCAGAACTTTTACCCCATCATCGAAAAGCATAAAAATTCTATAATTATCCTGCTTATCTCGTATATCAGCTCCGACACGATATTGAACCCCATCAAAGCAGGAGCCAGCGACTATATCCAAAAGCCGTTTATGATAGAGGAGCTTTTGCGAAAATTGCAGCATTTGAAGCTTCACAAAAAGCTCTTAAATGAAAACAACACGCTCAATGATTATGTCAATAATCTCTTTTTCAACAAAACCCCCAAAGAGAGCATCAACAAAAAAATTACCGTCCCGCTTCTTATCACAAGCCCCCTGCAAACCCACGCGGACGCGCTTGTATTCGGCTACGCCAAAGAGTTCGCGGAGCAGTTTAATTTTATCTCGCTCTCATCGGAAGGGGCACTTGACAAGATAGCCAAAAATGATCCGGGCACATTGATGTATATAGTCAATCTGCAAGATATCAAAAACAGCGAAAAGAGCAAGATATTTAACATCATAGAGCACAAAAAGGTCATCATCTCTTCCACAAATCCAAACGAAGAGACCCCCTACGAAACCATCCGCATCAGTTCAAACGACAACTTTTTTGAGAAGATAAACATCCTTACGATTGACGATTACATCAAGAGCGTTCTAACGCATTTTCAAGATAAATTACCCGATACCGAGCTGGCAAAAAAGCTTGGTATTTCAAGAAAAAGCTTATGGGAAAGAAGGAAACGATATGGCATCAAGAAGAAATGAAGAGGCGGCAGAGTGTCTAAAAAAACTTGAGAGTTCGGACTATGCCAAAAACATCAAACAACAGATCGAAGAGGCAAAGGCGGCGCTTAGCGCTGTGAGCACATCGGCGATTATAATGGTCGCCAACCCTTTTCACAGAGCGCACGAAAGGCTTGTGAGAATAACTCTTGAAAAGAACGATTTAGTTGTTATATTTTTATTGGATTCGCACGAGCGAGAGGAGCTTTTGCCCTTTGCTCTGCGCAAAAAAACGCTGCAGTACTTTGTAGAAAATTACCTGCATAAAAACCGCGTTTTGGTGATACCGCTAAATAGCGAATATATCGGAGCCGATTGTGCTGATGCCGCCAACCACGGCGTTGTCGCTAAAAGTCTTGGGTGCGATACATTGGTAGTAGGCGAACACCATAATGGTATTGGCTTTTATTATGACAACAACCACCTCAGAACTTCGCTCGACGGATACGAGGGGCTGGCACGCATAGAGGTAGTATCGCGCTTTGTCTTTTGCAACGAGTGTAATACATTAGTAAGCACGAGAACCTGCCCTCACGGTATGCACCACCACATCAAATACAACTCCTCATCGCTTGTCGCGCTTTTAAAAGAGGGCATTTTACCGCCCGCCGTGCTAATGCGCAAAGATATATCGGCTATCATTTTGAGCAGCATCTACCCGAACCGCTTTAAAAATATAGCGCAAATCTACAACGACCTATTTCCGGGCACAGGACTCATAGAGACGCATAGCGACGAAGACTTTTATATGGAGTTGATGAAACTTTATCAAACCACATCTTTGACTTAAAGGAGATATCGTGCAAAAGCTTTTTTTGACATTTTTTTATTCGGGTCTTTTTCCGAAAGCTCCCGGAACAGCAGGGACGATTTTGGGGGCACTTGTAGGATGGGCTATCTTAAAACTTTTACCTATAAGCACGCTCTTTTTACTAACTATCTTAATAAGCGTCGTCAGTATCGGCGTCATCAACATATATGAAGCCGCCACCAATTCGCACGACAACAGCCAGATAGTCATAGACGAAGTGGTAGGTGTCTGGCTGGCTATCTGTATCTGCGCTGACTTTTTAGCGCCAACGGGCTCGCAGGTGGGTATGGTGCAAATCCTAATATGCGTCGTATTTTTCAGACTCTTTGACATACTAAAACCCTCCATCATAGGACGCATAGACCGCGATGTAAAGGGAGGTCTTGGCGTTGTAGGAGACGACTTAGTAGCAGGATTTTTCGCAGGTATCGTAAGCGCCGCGTTATGGAATCTGATAAGACAATTTGAGACAGTGCAAAATTATAACTTTTGATGCGTATAAAAAAACACTTTAGATTTTAATAATATGAAATAGTTATATCAAAAATAAAAGGGGTAAAATGGACAGAGTTGCTAAAATCATCAACAAAAGGATGATAGATATGGGTATTAGGCAGCGGGACTTGATAACTTATCTTGGAGAGAGCCAAAGCGCAGTATCTAAATGGATAAGTTTGAACCCAAAACACCGTAATGATATGCCAAACACGGCGTTATTAAAGATATGTACCTACCTTGACATATCACCATACTATCTTTTAGGATTAGACGAACCGGACAAGATAAGAGCTTCGGAGGAAAATAGACGCTTAGGTATATTAGACATCACCACTATTTCTCATAGAGCTTCAGCGGGGACAAGTTCGGACATTGAGGGGGTAGAAGTTGCAGACGATATAGAAACTATGTCTATTTCAAGCTCTTATTTTAAGACGCCTCAAAAGGCTGAAAATCTAAGAGTAATGCAAGTAGACGGGTACAGTATGACACCTATGCTCTACCCTGACAGTCATATTATTTTTGACATTACTAAAACGGCTTACGCAGGAGATGGGCTTTACATTGTTAATTTCAAAAATATTTTGATGGCTAAACTACTCCAAGTAACAAGCAAGGGGACGCTAAAAATCATATCTACAAATAAAGAATATGAGAGCTATGAGGTAGAAATAGATAACCAAAGTGTTTTCAAAATAGTCGGCAAGGTTGTAAAAATAATTATGTAATCGTGCGAGCAAAACAAGGAGAAAATATGACATTAAA
>JAISQB010000097.1 GCA_031274495.1 Campylobacteraceae bacterium
TCTTTCACCCCGTCTTTTTCTTAAATAAGATAAGTGCGGCGGAGAGGGAGAATACGCCTAAGAGGAACATTTTGATGAGTAGTGGTAGGGCGGTGGCGAAGTCCATTCCTCTTAGGAATACGCCTTTGATGAATATGATGTAGTATTTTAGTGGGATATAGTCGGATACGGGTTGTAGCCACGAGGGGATGTTTTCTATGGGGGTTGAAAAGCCCGAGAGTAGAAATGAGGGTAATAGGAATATGAAAGAGCCTAAGATTGCTTGCTGTTGCGTGTCGCAAAGAGAGGAGATGAAAAGTCCCACTCCGGAGATGGTAAATAAAAATATCACAACACCCGCGTAAAGTAGCGTCAATGAGCCGACAAAAGGTACGCCGTAGAAATAGACCGATATAAGCAATACCACCGTTGAAACCGCTATGCTTATGACGAGTCCGGGGATTAGTTTGCCAAGTAGTATTTCGTATGGGTAGAGCGGCGAAACTAAGATCTGGTCGTAAGTACCAAGCTCTTTTTCTCTGGTCAAGGAGAGTGCACTTAAGAGGATAGCCAATAGCATCGTAACGGAGCCGAAAAGGTTGGGCACTATCCACCAAAAGTTATTTAAATTTTGGTTGTAGAGGTAGTGCGAGTAGAGCTCTACAGGGCTTTGCGCGCTATCTTTGGATTGAAATTTAGCCAACATCTGCGTTATATACCCTTCGGCGATTTGGGCCGTATTTGTGCGGCGTCCGTCAAGGATGAGTTGGATTTTGGAGTCTTGCGTGGCTAAGTTTTTAGAAAAATTATCAGGTATGACTATGAAACCGATTATCTTTTTTGTGTCTATCATATCTTTAGCTTCGTTGTAATTTAGCACATTTATCAGCTGTTTTACATATCTTGAACCTTTGAGCTCATCTATAAACTCTCTGCTTTGATGGCTTCCGTCCCTATCAAAAACAGCCAAATTTATACTTTTTACCTCTGTCGTAGCCGCAAACGAGAAGATAAAAATCTGAATCAACGGCAATACTATGATGATAAGCATACTTTTTGCATCACTTCTGACAGCTAAAAACTCTTTTTTGATAAGCGCCAATAATCTCATTTAAGACCTTTTCTGGAATTTGCCAAAACTAATATAAATAAAACTATGCCCGTTATGATTATCCCCGCTGCGCTCATTAAAATTATCTCGTAGACATTTCCGGCTAAAAAAAGCGTCTGGATGGAGTTGACAAAATATCGGGCAGGTATGGCGTATGTTAATATCTGAAGCCATACGGGCATATTTTGTATCTCAAACATAAATCCCGATAATAAAAACGCCGGCAAAAATGAGGCTACGAGTGATATCTGGGCGGCTAAGAATTGATTTTTTGTGATCGTGGAGATCAAAAGTCCCGTGGTGAGCGCGGGAAAAAGATATAACGCACCCAACGCAAAAAGTATCCACAAACTACCGCGAAACGGCACCTCATACCAAAAATACGCTATCAAAAAGCAAAGTAGCAGCGTAAACATAGCAAGGACAAAATAGGGTATTATCTTGCCTATAATTATCTCCGTCATGGAAGCGGGCGTTGACATCATCACTTCCATAGTTCCCCTATCCCACTCTCTGGCTACAACAAGCGATGTCAAAAGCGTACCTATCATAGTCATAACGACGACGATGGAACCCGGTATCAAAAAATATCTGCTGGTGATGGGAGGGTTGAACCAATATCTTGACTCTATCTTTGTCTCGTAAGCCGTTATGATTTCGTTTTGCCTTGCCCAGTTGGATATGGTGCTGCTTGAGTATTTTTGTATGAAAGCCGCGACATTTGGGTTTGACGCGTCTATTAAAAGTTGGATTTTATATGTGTCCTCTTTGCCAAAATCATCGCCTATCTCCAAAAGCGCCTTTATCGCGCCGCTATGGAGCATATTCATAAGAAGCGTTTTGTCTTTGCCTTCGGTTAAAAGAAAATATTTCGACCCCCTAAAAGACTCCACAAGGCTTCTGGCATGGGAGGTTTCGCTTTTTGAGATGATACCAAGAGTTATATTTCTGGTGTCCAAAGATACGGCGTAACCTATCAAAAAAAGCAGCAAAAGCGGCAATACAAAGACTATCAAAAGCGAGCTTGGGTCTCGCATGATCTGTAGATTTTCTTTTTTAATCAGTGCGTGAAGGCGTTTTAAGTTCATTTTTGCACTCTCTCTTCTTCGTCATATTTTTTTACAAGATGCACAAAAGCATCCTCCATAGACGCATCAGGCGACACACGCGCTTTTAGCTCATCGGGCGTTCCTACGGCTATCGCTTGCCCTTTATATACAATCATTATTTTGTCGCAATACTCTGCCTCGTCCATAAAATGCGTGGTTATCATCACGGAAACACCCCGCTTTGCTATGCCGTTTATATGCGTCCAAAACTCTTTTCTTGTGATGACATCAACGCCCGAGGTTGGCTCATCCAAAAACAAAACGCGCGGCTCGTGCATCAGAGAACATGCAAGCGACAGACGCTGTTTGATGCCCAAGGGAAGCTTGTTGGCGTTCATATGGAGGTATTTTTTAAAGTCGAAGATATCCATTATGATGCCTATCTTTTCGTGAGCGTTTTTTACATTGTAGAGTCTTGCGAAAAAGTCAAGATTGTATTTTAGTTTCAAATCGCCGTAAAGTGAGAATTTTTGCGCCATATAGCCTATATTTTGCCTCACACGCATCTCTTTTAAGCTTCCTCCAAGCACTTTAATATCGCCTGAAGTGGGCGTCAAAAGTCCGCAAAGCATCTTAAATACTGTCGATTTGCCGGCTCCGTTTGGCCCTAAAAGTCCGAAAATTTCGCCTGAATTGACTGAAAAATTTATATCTTTCACCGCGGTAAATTTGCCAAACTCCTTTGTCAAACCATTCGCCGTTATCAAATTTTTTTGGGTAGGCAGTGGCGTCATAACATTCGCCAGTATAGAGTGCGCCTTTGTTTTGACATTCAAAATATCAAGAAACGCATCCTCAAAACTGGGCTCCAAAAATGAAACTCTTATATTAGTTCCAAGCGCGTGCAAAATCTTACTTGGAAAAGGTGTGTGTCTTTTCAGCATAGCTTTTATATACGAGCCCACAAGCGCGGCGTCAAGCATGCTTTCAGACTCTAAGATAGAACTGACCGCTTCTCTTTTATTGAAAAAATCGCCCGCTATCTTAAAAACTCTATTTTTTAAATCGCGCATCAACTCTTGAGGGCAGCCGTGGTATAAAATATTGCCCTCATTCAGCAAAATCACACTATCACACATCTGCGCTTCATGAAGATACGATGTACTCCAGATGACCGCTATATCCTCTTCCAAAAGCGAGTGCACCATATCCCACAAATCCTGTCTGGATATAGGATCAACGCCCACGCTTGGCTCGTCCAAAAATAGAATCTTAGGTTTTTTGATAAGCGCGCACGCAAGAGCTAATTTTTGCTTCATACCGCCCGATAAATTAGCGGCTCGCCTCGTCTTGAACGGTTTTAGCTTAGTAAATTCAAGTAATTTATCAATGCGCGCAGGGGCATTTTCAACATCCTGCAAGGAGGCGTAAAGATTTAGATTTTCTATAACGCTCAAATCCTCGTAAAGTCCGAATTTTTGCGGCATATATCCGATCTGTCCCAAAAATTCGCTGCTTTTATCGGGCATTTTTCTATCTAAAACCTCAAGTTTTCCCTCATCAAAATCCATAAGCCCCGTAAGCAGCCTGATAAGCGTCGTCTTTCCGGCGCCGTCAGGTCCGACAAGTCCCGTTATCTCGCCGCTTTTTATCGTAAAGTTTATGCGATTAAGCGCTATATTTTTTTTGAAACGTTTTGTAATATCAAACGCGCGGATTACTATCATTTTTTTAGTTTTACGGTTACCGGCATACCTTGTTTTATCTTTTTATCCGGATCTTTAAGCAAAACTCTAAAACGATAAACAAGGTCAGACCTTAACTCTATCGTTTCGATATTCTTTGGGGTAAATTCCGCTACCGGCGATATATTGCCGACGACACCAAGATATGGTTCTTCGCGCACATCCGCATAGACCAAAACTTCATCACCTTGCGAAATAGCCCCAAGATTGGGCTCGTCCACATAAGCTTTTACCCAAAATTCATCTTGTCTTGAAATCTCCAAAATCCTCTCGCCAGGATTTACTATAGCCCCCTCCTCTTTAAGTCTTGCCAAAATCACACCGTCAAATGGCGACCTTAGAACGCTATCCTCCAAATCCTGTAAAGCCGACTGCAAAGCTGCCTCAAGGGATGCCACAAGTGCGCTTTGAGCTTTGATATCCTCTTCTTGGTACCCTTTTTGGCGCAGCTTGTAGAGTGCTTCAGCTTTTCTTAATGTTCCCTCAGCCGCTTCGTATTTATATTTTGCATTAAAATAGACCTCTCTTGAAGTCGCGTTCTTTGTATAAAGCCTCTCTTGCCGCCTAAGCACATCTTCTGCCAACTTAAGATTGGCCGATGCGGCTTCAAATTCACCTTTAGCCTCATTAATATCTTCTTTTCTAAAGCCACTATTAAGTTTATCAAGCTTTATCTTTTCCGCATCAAGTCTGGCTCTTGCTTCATCAATGCCGTTTTGAAGATTTTTACTATCTAAACTTGCCAAGATTTCATCTTTAGCTACACTGTCACCCTCGTCTTTATTCATCTTTTCTATCTTGCCTAAAAAGCGAAATCCCAGATTTACCGTCCTTGTGTCTACATTTCCATAAAACGACAAATCTTCACTTTTTGGATTTTTATAAAAATATAAAAATGCCGCTACGGATGCAGCGAGAGCAAAAAGAAAAGTGTATGCAAGAAATTGTTTCACCATGTTTCCTTGAATTTATTTAAAAATGATATAATAACCAACCATAATAACCAAATTTGCTTAAAATAGGTTTTTAATTAGTAAACAAAGGGAATTTTTATCAAGATGATAGGTGTTGACATAGTAGAAATTAAGCGGTTTGAAAGGATTTTGGAAAGATTTGGCAATAAAGCCCTTGAAAAATATCTTGACAATGACGAGATAGAACTTGTTAAGAATGCTCAAAGTGCGGCGGGATTTTTCGCCGCTAAAGAGGCTATCTCAAAAGCTCTGGGGGTGGGCATATCAAAAACTTGTGGTTTTGGCGATATAAAGATATACAAACTCCCAAGCAAAGCCCCCTCTTTCACGCTCTCATCCCACCTTATCGCATCATACAAAATAACATCCGTATCACTCTCCATAGCCCACGATGGAGGCTTTGCGATAGCCGTAGCCGCCATCGAAGGTGAACCGCTGCAAAAACAAAAACTTAGCCATTAAAAGTAAAAGTTATTAAAAAGCAGAATTTGAAAAACGGAAAATACTATATCTATATATAGGTTAGTAATGTATATTATCGAGCAAATCTATCTTACTCCAAAACCGCCCCGCTCTCTTTCACATCCTCTAATGCGCAAACCTTTAAATTGTATTAAATTTATGCAAGGATGAGACAAAAAACTTCCGTTTTGATTATATTTTATTCAAAACATATCCACTTTTTCAAATCTTTTATAGTTATAATAAAAACCTAACTTCACATATGAGAGGAACTTAATGGTTACTCGCAAATTTAGCAAAACAGCCGCCGCACAAGAGAGTGAAAGAGGCTGTAATAGCGTGAAGCCCGCCTTGAGCGGTCGCGATTTGATTGTGCACAATCTTTTGGCGCGTGGGGGCTGTAGTGCGGCGTTGGCTGATCCTAACCGCGCCATTCTTGCCAGCCTTATCGCGGGGCGGCTTTTGGGTGAGGGGTCGCTTGACTCTTCGCTGGGGTTGGAGCAAAGCGCGCTTGATGAGCTTTGGCAGGGCTACTTTCAAGGCGACAAGTTAAATCTGCCCGACCAAGAGCAGGAGGAGATTTTGGAGCGGAGTGATTTGATCGAGATACTGCTTAAATATAGAGCGGGTAAGTTTCAATCAGAAATCTGGCTCGCATCCATCGTAACGCAAGCTTGCGCGGGTAAAAAGCACTTATGGCGCGATCTTGGTCTGGCGAACCGCGCCGAACTCTCAGCGTTGCTATTTAACGCGTTTCCAGACTTTGCCGCGCAAAATGTCGGCGATATGCGCTGGAAAAAGTTCCTCTACCGCCGTTATTGCGCTGATGTGGGGATATATGTCTGTCCTTCGCCGTCTTGTGCTGAGTGTTCTGATTACAGTTACTGTTTTGCGCCCGAACTTTAACGCCGCCGCCGGTTAAAAAATATTCGTACTATTTTGCTAAAAATTTCTTCTATGGCGTGGAAAAATTTATAATTTACCCTATTGACAAACTAAAAACTAATCATTATAATAAACCCCTGAACAAATCGGTAGGAATGTTTAGGAGGATTTTATATGTCAAAAAGTTTCAACGAACACGAGCGAGATATCATCGAACAAAAGCTCATCAACGCCTGTAAAGA
>JAISQB010000093.1 GCA_031274495.1 Campylobacteraceae bacterium
CCCCAGTCGCGCTGTCTTGAGATACACCAGTCGGGGCGATTTTCTATCATACCTTTGAGTCTTGTATAGCCCGACTCCGGATAAAATTTCAGCTTCTCCACCTCATCTTTAGCTATCTCGCGCAACGCCTTGCCGTTTTTGTCGTCATCCATAGAGATAAACCACTGCTTTGTGGCGCGGTAGATGACGGGGGTGTGCGTCCTCCAACAGTAGGGGTAGGAGTGGGTAAATCTGGACTGTTTAAGCAGAGCCTCGCCCAAAATCTCCAATATCTTCTCATTTGCCTTAAATACGTGAAGCCCCACGAACTCTTCGGGGTTTGGCAGCAACTTTTCACGCACGATAGTGGCGTCGTATTTGCCGTCTTCATCTACGGGCATCAATATCTCTATGCCGTATTTTAGCGCTATCTTGTAGTCGTCGTCACCGTGTCCCGGGGCTGTGTGGACAAGTCCTGAACCGCCGTCCATCAAGACGTGGTCTGCTAAGATTAGCTGTGATTTGCGGGAGTTTAGAGGGTTTATCGCGTGGGTGTTTTCTAAGATTTCGGCTTTGAAGCTCTTTTGGATTTTGCCCGCCGTGATGCCAAGCTCTACCAACGACTCCAAGCGCGGCTTTGCGAAGATAAGATTTTCACCTGTTAAAACATACTCCTCTTCGGGGTTAAACGCGATAGCCATATTCGCGGGCAGTGTCCACGGAGTGGTCGTCCAGATGACAGCTTTTGCCACATTGACACCAAGCTTTGAAAGGGCGTCCGCGTCCAAATCAAACGCGACAAAGACAGAATAATCCTCTTTATCTTTATACTCCACTTCAGCTTCTGCCAGCGCACTTCTTGCCGCCCACGACCAAAATACGGGCTTGCTTCTTTCGACCAATAGCCCCTTTTGGGCGATATCGCAAAGGGCGCGGTAGATGTCCGCCTCGAAGGCAAATTTCATCGTGAGGTATGGATTTTCCCAATCCCCCGTAACGCCCAGCGACTTAAAGCCCTCCTTTTGTATCTGCATATATTTTTTGGCGTGTTCGCGGCACAAAGCTCTAAACTCGCCCTTGCTCATCGCGTCTTTTTTCTCTTTGCCTATCGCCTTTTCCACCTGCTGCTCGATAGGAAGCCCGTGGCAATCCCAGCCGGGTACATAGCGCACGCTCTCTCCCGCAAAATAATGGGTCTTGGTAACTATATCTTTTAAGATTTTATTTAGCGCGTGTCCTAAGTGGATATCGCCGTTGGCGTAAGGAGGACCGTCGTGAAGGTTAAAACTTTTTGTCGCTTTGGCTCTTGCTTGCTTCATCTTTTCGTAAACATTTCTGCTTCCAAACCATTCTTTGTAGCGTTTGGGTTCGTTTTCGGGAAGGTTTCCGCGCATTGGGAATAGTGTAGAGGGTAAAAGGAGGGAGTCCTTGTAGTCCATAATTGTTGCTCTCCTTGGCTTGTTGTGGGGCTGTAAAAAATTGGGTAATTTTAGCTAAAAACTATTTAAGAAGCTCTTACATTAGAGATTTCGCGCGAAGTTTGGGGAGTTTTAACGGCGCGCTAAATTTACCATTTCATCCAAAAGCCCGTACAGTTTTTGCGTACCGTTTTCCAGCGTGTAGTAGTGCGCGATATAAAAGATAAACAGCACAGTCAAAACCGCGCTCAAAGCAAATGAAGCCGCCGCGGAACTTAGCAGTATTATGACAATGCTTATCATATCGCAAAGCCCCACAAAAACGCTCACTATCAAATGTACAAGCCTCTCGTGTTGAAAAATGGCTATATCATACTTCAACCCCTCAACATCCGCCGCGCTTGCCGTGCCGCTTTTTATCTTATCTTCAGCTTTGGAGATGGTGTTTAACAGTCGCTTTTTCATAGCTTCCCCCTTGCGTGAAACTGTTTTGTGATTTTAGCAAAAAAGTGGTTTAGGGGCGTTTTTGCCCCTGTCTGTTAGAAAGAGTAGACCACTCCCGCAGTTACTTTGTTGTAATCATCACTGTTGCCGTTACCATTGCCGTTGATGAACGCCGCGGAGATATTGAGGTTGTTTGTCAATTCATACGCCGCCGTGATGTCGATTTCGCGCAGTTTGCCGCCTGCGTATTCGGTGTTGCCAAGTATGCCGCCGAATGTGAATTGTCTCCATTTGCCGTTAGCGCCGATATAAAAAGTCTGCGCATCCGCTTTAAACACTTGATCGCCGTCTTCAAAGAGATTTAAATTTTCTCCCGCCGCTGTGATATTGCCCGCGCCGCCATTTTTGTCTGTCTGAATAAAGCCGACTTTAGCGCCTATATCCTTAAACACGCCTCTTGCCTCAAGGCGCAAAAACGAGCCATCACTGCCTCTATCTTCATCGCTTTGCGTATACTCCGCCGTGCCGCCCAATGAAAAAGTCGCAAACTCCCTATCGTAATCGACCTTAGCACCCGCCCAAGCTGCCACATCGTTGGCATAATATAAGAACGGATTGACGACTAATCCGCTGATACCGCGCCATTTTGCGTCCGCGACAAAAGCGCCGCTATCGCCAAGTCTTGCAAACCCCTCCAAAGGTCTGTCAAAATCCGCCACCGCGCGCCTTTGCGAATAGCCGATAACGATATCGGTATTTGGAACGGTTTTGATAACGCCAACCAACGCTTCGTGAAAATCCTCCATCCATATAAGCTCTATCACTTGGCGTCCGAATACCACATCAAAATATTCGTTCGAGTAGCCGATATTTGCCGTGTGTAAAATGGCTTTGGTGTCGGAGTTGTATTCGCCGCCGTCCACCTCCCAAAAAGCGTGATTTGCACGCGAGCCCACATCAAGCCTGAACCCATACAGCGCATCCGTCGTGAACCCCAAATCAAACGAACCCGAACCATACCCCCCATCATCGCTGTTTTTGGTGCTGTTTTGCTCGGCGTATATCCCAAACTCACCGCTTATCTTGCCGTTTTTAAGTGCATCCGCGATATTCGCAGAATCCGCAAACAGAGCAGTACCCACAAATAAGCTCGCCGCAACCAAGCTAATCCTAATATTCATAAAAACTCCTTATGGTTAATATTTGAAGGATAAATTATACCGAATATATGGCGAATATGTTGTTATTTTTGTAACTTTTTGTCAATAATTTAAATTTAATCGCGCAGTTAAATACGTGTAGTAAAACAGTAGATAAATTAGGGCGTTTCCGCCCTAATGATATTAGAAAGAGTATGTCGCCCCTAAGCCCAAGATATTGAAATTCTCGCCGTTAATGCTGGCAGGTTTCTCTTCGCCGTCATCACCGCTGCCGTTTATAAATAGCCCGTAGACATTAAGATTGTTTGTCAAATCGTACGATACTTTGAGGTCAAGCTCTCTTGTTTTGCCCGCAATGTGGTTGGTATTTCCAAAGATACCTTTAAGCTCAAATTTATCCCATTTGTACTGTGCGCCAAGGTAGATAGTCCTGGCATCCGGCAAAAATATCTGGCAGCCTTTCTCGAAAGGGTTGACATTCTCGCCCGCAGCTTTTATGCTTCCCACGCCGCCGTCTTTATCGGTCACCAAAAGTCCCAAAAACGCATCTACGCCGGTAAACGAGCCGCGTGCTTCAGCCTGTAAAAATGAGCCGTCGTTGCCGCTATCTTCATCGCTTTGCGCGTATTGGAGCGTGCCGCCTACTTTAAATGTACCAAAATCATAATCATAAGAGCCCTTAAGTCCCGCCCAAGCCGCCACATCGTCGGCGTAGTAGATGTAAGGATTTAAGACGAGATTGGTTACACCATCAAACTTCACATCCACGACAAAAGCGCCCTTGTCGCCGATTTTACTAAACGGATACAGTTTTTCATCACCGTCCGCGATAGCCCTTCTTTGGGTGTATCCGACCACTATTGTAGTGTTTGGCAACCCCTTCAAAGCCGCCACCAACGCCTCGTGATAATCGCTCGCCCATTCGAGATTTATCTCTTGGCGTCCGAATACAACATCAAGATGCGGATGCGAATAGGCTACATTTGCCGTGTGCAAAATCGCCTTTTGCTCTTGTGTATATTCGCTGCCGTCCACTTCCCAAAACGCGTGATTTGCGCGAGAACCGGCTGATAGCGTAAAGTCATACAGCGAGTCGGTCTTAAAATCGATATTAAAAGAGCCCGAACCAAACCCCGTATCATCACGGTCTGTCACCTTTGCTTGCTTGCCGTACAGGTAAAGCTCGCCGTTCACCTTGCTGTTTTTAAGCGCGTCCGCGATATTCGCAGAATCCGCCGACAGCGTCGTGCCCGCCAATAGGCTCGCCACAACTAAACTACCCCTAACTTTCATAGAAAACTCCTCATAGATATTGAAAATTTGCACGGGGCATTATAATGTTGTTTCTCTTAAATGTTAATTGCTATTTTATTGTAAAAAAAGAGGCTATCCTTTCACGAAAAAGGGTCGGTAAAAAAAATTATGAGATTAAGCTAATTTTTCTTGACAAAGGTATTTTTTTTACATATAATTTCACTCTTTGTTTTTCGACCCGCTAGCTCAGCTGGTAGAGCATCTCCCTTTTAAGGAGGTGGCCGAAGGTTCAAATCCTTCGCGGGTCACCATTGTTTTTTGTAAAGATGACCCTTTCGTCTAGTGGCCCAGGACTCTGCCCTCTCACGGCAGCAACAGGGGTTCAAATCCCCTAAGGGTCGCCAATTTATACGCTGAGAGTGAGAGAATCAGCGAGTTTTTTAAATTTTA
>JAISQB010000020.1 GCA_031274495.1 Campylobacteraceae bacterium
GACTCTGTTTTTTCGCTCCTTTATTAGTTTGGATTCCCGCCTGCGCGGGAATGACGAAAGTGGGCGCAGTAATGACGGAAAGGTCGCCATTTGTCACAAAACCCCACCCCTCCGTCATCCCAACAGAGCCGACCCATCAGCGACGAGGAACCCTAAAGGTCAAACCCACAAAACGGGCAACCACCTCGCCATTTCCGTTTCCCCTCCCGTCATTTCCGTTTCCCCTCCCGTCATTCCCGTTTCCCTTTCCGTCATTCCCGTTTCCCTTTCCGTCATTCCCGCGCAGGCGGGAATCCAAACTAAGCGAAATGCCTTTGCTCCCCTCTCGTCATTCACGCTCCCCTCTCCGTCATTCCCGCGCAGGCGGGAATCCAAACTAAAAAAATATAATCATTCAAAGAAAATATCGGATTTGAAATCATCCGCAAATCAAATACGATTTTTGACAAAAAGAGACGCTTCGCTCAATTTGGATTCCCGCCTGCGCGGGAATGACGAAAGTGGGCGCAGTAATGACGGAAAGGTCGCCATTTGTCGCAAAACCCCACCCCTCCGTCATCCCAACAGAGCCGATCCATCGGCGACAAGGAACCTTATCGGGTTGCCCATTCGCAAGTTCGCCCACAAAGGTTCCTCGTCGCTTCGCTCACTCCGAACAACACACCCCCATAGGCGGGTATCCAATACACAAAGCATTCTTAACATAACTTTGTATTTCGCTCCTTTTGATTTTTTGGATACCCTCCTATGGGGGCATCGTTCCCGCGCAGGCGGAAATCCAAGATACGCAAAACATTTTCAACTTGACTTTGTTTCTTCGCTCCTTTTATATTTTGGATTTCCACCCGCGCGAGAACACCCCCACTCCCCCATAAGCGGGAATCCAAGCACGCAAAAAACTTTCAACACGACTTTGCATTTCACTCCTTTATACCCTTGGATTCCCCCTTATGCGGGAACCGCCTCTTCCACCATCCACCCCTTCCCTCGTAGGCGGGAACAAATGCTCCCACCATTTCGCCTATCTTTTCATCATTCCCGCTTCCCTCTTTCGTCATTCTCTCTCCCCTTTCCATCATTCTCTCTCCCCTTTCCATCATTCTCGCCTCCCCCTTTCGTCATTCCCGCGCAGGCGGGAATCCAAACTATAAAACCAAACAAATCAAAGAAAACATCAGATTTGAAATCACCCATAAATTCATACGGTTTTTAACAAAAAGAGACGCTTCGCTTAGTTTGGATTCCCGCCTGCACAGGAATGACGGGAGAGAGGCGGGAATAGCTTTTATCCTCTCTTCGCGTAAAACTCTTTTTTGAATTTCGCAAACTCACCCGCTAAGATGGCTTGGCGCATTGTTCTTGTTAGGGTTAGGTAGTAGTGTAGGTTGTGTAGGCTGGCTAAGCGGAAGAATGTTAGTTCTTTGGCGCGGTAGAGGTGGTTTAGGTAGGCTCTGGAGTATCTGCGGCAGGTGTAGCAGTCGCACTCTTTGTCTATGGGGTCTTCGTCTTTGATAAATCTCGCCGCTCTTATATTTATCTTGCCGAAGCTTGTAAAAAGCGTGCCGTTTCTGGCGTTTCTTGTCGGCATAACGCAGTCGAACATATCAACGCCGCGCTCCACATTTTCCACCAAATCTTCAGGCGTGCCCACCCCCATCAGATAGCGCGGCTTATCTTTTGGCATAAATGCGGTCGTAAGCTCCACCGTGTCGTACATCAAAGAGTTCTCTTCCCCCACACTAAGCCCGCCGATGGCAAATCCGTCGAACGGCAACTCACATAGTTCAAGCGCGCATTTTTTTCTGAACTCCTCATCCGTACCGCCTTGGATGATGGCAAATATATTTTGTCCTGCGCCACGCCCCGCACCCTTTGCCGCCAGATGATAATCTATCGACTCTTTAGCCCATCTTATAGTCCTCTCCACGGAGAGGTTGATACGCTCTTTGGATGAGGGAAGCTCCACGAGGTCGTCAAGTATCATCATAATATCAGAGCCCAGATTGTACTCGATATCAAGCACTTTTTGGGGTGTGAAGTAGTGGGCGGAGCCGTCTATGTGGCTTTTAAATTTCACACCGCCCGCGTCCGCTTTTGAGATATCACTAAGGCTAAACGCCTGAAACCCGCCGCTATCGGTTAAAAAGCTGCCATCGTACTTTGTAAATCCGTGCAGCCCGCCCAAATCTCTTATCTTCTCATCTCCCGGGCGCAGGTATAGATGGTAAGTGTTGCCCAAAATTATATCGGCTTTTAAAATCTCTCTTAAGTCGTACGCGTCGAGACTTTTGACGCTGCCAACTGTGCCTACGGGCATAAAAACGGGAGTTTGTATCGTGCCGTGAGCCGTTTTTATCGTGAGCGCGCGGGCGTTTTCGTCTGTTTTGTCTATGTGAAGTTGCATTTTGGTATAATATCCTCTTAAATTTTATGGAGATCGTATGAAAAAAGTTTTAATCATAGCCGATGGTATTTTAGCAAAACATTTTTTAGAAAGAGTTGTCAGCGTTTCAAGCGACAGCAATGAATATACGATCGTCCACTACAAAAAGAGGACGCTGGAGGGTATATCGTTTCCTGAAAACTTCAAAATCCACACATTTGACCCGACAAGTTTGGAAAAGATGACGGGCGTGATGAAAAGGGGCTATTTTCAGGTGATGATAGCGGTGAGAAAAAAGGCGGACGCTCTGGGCTCTTACAAGATAGTGCGCCAGTTTGACAAAAAAGTTCCCATATATATCGTGGATAGATGGGGGCTTGAGCTTGAAAACAAATACCTCACGATGATAGACTCACGCGAAGTGGTGGCATTCCGCCTTGCCGACTTTGTGCCCAATACCCCCATATACGCGCAAAATATAGGACTTAGCGTAGGAGAGGTGATGGATGTGCAAGTGCCTGTGGGAAGCTCTTATGTATATAGACACATAGGCGGCATCGAACAGAAAAAGTGGCGCGTAGCCGCACTTTACAGAAGCAATGAACTGCTTTTGCCAACCCCCGGACTTATGATAGAGCCAAATGACAACCTCCTCATAGTGGGCGACCCCGATGTATTGCAGGATGTGTATAAAAGTATCAAAAGGGAGCTTGGGCAGTTTCCGCAGCCGTTTGGCGCCAATATCTACTCACTCATAGATATGAAAAATATGGACGAGGAGAGGATGAAGGCGTTGCTCTTGTGCGCATTTGCGTTGCACGAAAAGTTAAACTCCAAAAAACTCCACATAAAGGTGATAAACCCCACCTACTCGGTCGCCTTTAATAAGATAAAAAATTTAGCCGCAGATGATATAGATATCACGGTAGATTATCACAACACTTTGCACGAAGATGTATATAAAAGCGATATGCATCGCCTAAATATCGGGCTTTGCGTTGTGGACAAACAGTTTTTCAAAGCCAATATGAAGATGCTTTTTAACGCCGAAATACCGATATTTAAGATAGGCAATGAGGGATTTGAAAATATAAAAAGAGGCATAGTTTTCGGCGGCAATACGGACGATATAGAAAAACACTCTTCGATTATCTTTGACCTATCCGCGCAGCTTGAACTGAAAGTGCAATTTTATGACTTTGACCCCGACTCCGAAAATCCTGAGCTTGCCGAGCATTTTGAAAATATCGCCAAACTTTACGAAAAAGAGATACAGATCATAAAAAGCGGCGAGAAAAATCCGCTTTTCGGGCTGAAACAAGATGATGATATATTGCAATTTGTGCCGTTTTATTCATCTTTTTTAAAATCAAAAATAGTATCTATGTTTTCTGAGGATTTAAACCGCGTATATTTTCTGCTGAACGACAAATATCAGCTTTTTTTACCGGTTTTGGAGTAAAAAATTTTGAATTTTAAGTATAATTTTTCAAACAGACAACAGGTTAGGAACAAATGAGAATCGACATACGCTTTTTACCCTATGAGAGCAAAGATTACGCTATCTTTATAGACGAGCTAAAAGAGTTAAATTTCAACGGCAAAGCCGCTATCATCACGAATGACACGGTAGCCCCGCTTCATCTTGAATCGTTTAAAAAAATGGTAAAAGCAAAAGAGCTTTATGAGGTCATCATAAAAGACGGCGAAGAGTACAAAAATCTTCAAACGATAGAGTATATACTAAACGAACTTTTCAGATTTAAACTCGACAGAAAATCAACTCTTCTGGCACTCGGCGGCGGCGTTATCGGCGATATGACGGGATTTGCGGCGTCGCTTTATCAAAGAGGGATAGATTTTGTGCAAGTTCCCACGACGCTTTTGGCGCAAGTGGACGCGAGTGTTGGCGGGAAGACGGGTGTAAATAATAGCTTCGGCAAAAATCTCATAGGTGCTTTTTATCAACCCCGCGCCGTCTACTGCGAGAGTAAATTTTTAAAAACCCTGCCAAAAAGAGAGTTTAGCGCAGGTGTCGCCGAGATAGTTAAAATGGCGGTTATGTTTGATAGAGAGTTTTACGAATGGCTCAAAAACGCCGATTTGGACGATAAAAACAGTCTTCAAAAGGCTATTAGAAAAAGTATAGAGATAAAAGCCAAAGTGGTGGCGCTTGATGAAAAAGAGAGCGGGGTAAGGGCTGTTTTAAATTACGGTCACACTTTTGCCCACGTGATAGAACAGAAGACAAATTACCGCGGATATCTGCACGGCGAAGCGGTGGCGATAGGGATGGTAATGGCAAATGAATTGGCTGTGAATCTGGGGCTTTTGGAAAGGACGCTGGCACAAGAGATAGAACGGACGCTGCAAAAATTCTCACTCCCCACAAGATACAAGATAGAAGATATAGACGGCTTTTATAACTCATTTTTTCTTGACAAAAAGAGTGCCAACTCCAAGATAACATTTATACTCCCCGATAATATAGGCAATTTTGCGATAAGAGACGATATAAATGAACAGGTGATAAAAGATGTGCTGGGGGTATTTGCCGAATGAAAAAGCTCATATTAGCGCTATTTTTGTGCGGCATTTGGCTTTTTGGCGCGAATGATACGGTGCACGATGAGAGCAGCAGTATAGACAAACTGCTTAATGACTATTTTTTAAAAATCCAAGCCTTGGACACGGCAAGTAAAAACAACATCTGGCTCACGCGCCACGAAAATTACAACGCCTACAAAAAGAGAAAAGCCGAACTTGAGGTGATACTAAACGATATAAAAGATATAAGACTCAAGAAAGATAGCGAGTCATTGGCGCATTTGGAAGAGCTGGAGCGAAAAAGAGATGTGTTGGAGAGCCATATAGAGCAGCTTAGCGAATTTCAAAACGCCCCCTACTCCGGACTTTTAAAATCCCCCGATGTCCCGCCCGTACCATCCATAAGCAACCCTTTCGCGATATTTGCGGGCTTTTCGTATATCAAGAAAAATAAGCAGGATTTGGAGAGTTACCAAAGACAGGTGAACGAGCTTGAGATACTTTTGAAAAATTTACACGAGAAAGAGGAGATACAAGAGTATATCGCACGGCTTGACGGCGGCGACGCGATAGAGCTCTCTTTGGAGCAGACAAGGACATTGATACAAGAGTTCAACTCCGCTTATGATATAGTCCTCACCTCATCTTCCGTGTATGAAAGAAAGATAGAAGAGTCCGTCAAACAGGCGACTAACTCCATAAAATACGAAGTAAAACACACGCTTTACATCCTTAGTATCATAGCCTCCATCATACTGATATCGTTTTTGCTGAAAATCTCCATCAAGCGTTTTATGTCGGCAAACGAGCGAAGTTATATCGTCAATAAAGTGATAAACATCATCAATGTAACACTTATCATTTTGATACTGCTCTTTGCCTATATAGAAAATATGACCTACCTTGTCGCAGTTTTGGGCTTCGCGTCGGCGGGTATCGCTATTGCTATGAAAGATATGTTCATGAATGTTTTGGGCTGGATGGTGATAACTTTCGGCAATAGTTTCAGCGTCGGGGATAGAGTGAAGGTGAGTCAGGACGGACATTCGTATGTGGGCGATATCGTGGATATATCTTTGATGAGGATGACGATATTGGAAGATGTAACACTCACCACATATCTTGAAAACAAGCGCGCGGGACGCGTTATATTTATCCCCAACAACTTTGTCTTCACAACGCTTATCTCCAACTACACCCACGAGACTTTAAAAACCGTATGGGACGGCATATACATCACCATATCGTTTGACTCCAACTACAAAAAAGCTATGTACGTCATCAAAGAGATAGTGAAAAAATACTCCAAAGGCTACACCGAGATAGCAAGAACGCAGTTAAATCATCTGCGCCAAAGATACAACCTCAAAAATACCAATGTAGAGCCCAAAATCTTCTCTTTCATAGAGCCCCACGGGCTCACAATCCACGTATGGTATATGACAAACTCTTACGCGGCGCTCGCCCTAAGAAGCACTCTAAGCGGCGAGATAATCGACGCGATAAACAAAGAAGAGGATATAATGATAGCATTCCCAACACAAACGCTCAATCTAAAACAAGCCGCCAAACTCCCGCCCAAGATCGAGGACGCAGGCGAATGACAATGCAGCAAAAACCAAAGGTATTTTTCAAGACATTCGGATGTCGGACAAATATATACGACACCGAATTTATGATAGCAAGATTAAAAGAGTGCGAGATCACAAACAGCGAACAAGAGGCAGATATCGTGGTAGTAAACTCGTGCACGGTAACAAACGGCGCCGATAGCGGTGTACGCAACTACATCTCCAAACAAAACAGAAGCGGTAAAAAGATAATTTTCGCAGGCTGCGGCGCCGAGACAAGAGGGGTCGAACTCTTCTCACAGACAAAAGTCTTCGGCGTCATAGGACACAATGAAAAAGAGAATATCAACGAACTACTCCGCTCACCCGCCCCGTTTCAAAAGATAGGAACCCTCAAACACATACCCGCCTCCCCCATCAACACTTACCACAACAGATGCAAAGCCTTCATCAAAATACAAGAGGGGTGCAACTTCGCGTGCAGTTACTGTATCATCCCGCAAGCAAGAGGAGGCGCCCAAAGCCGCGAAGAGAGCGCCATCATAGAAGAGGTCGCCAATCTCACAAAGCAAGGCTATAATGAATTTATCCTCACAGGCACAAACATAGGCAGTTACGGCAGGGACTTTGGGGTCACTTTAGGTGGGCTGCTTCAAAAGTTAAGCCGTGTAGAGGGCGTCAAAAGGATACGGCTTGGCAGTATCGAGCCTATACAGATAGATGAGAGTTTTCGTGAGATACTAAAAGAGAGTTGGCTTGAGCGGCACCTGCATATAGCCATCCAACATACGAATGAGAAGATGCTCAAAATTATGCGTCGGCGCAACAGTTTCAAGCGCGATTTGGCGCTTTTTGAGGAGCTCTCATCGCTTGGCTTCGCGCTTGGGACGGACTTCATCGTGGGACATCCGGGGGAGAGCGAAGAGGTCTGGCAAGAGGCGCTTGTTAACTTTAAAAAGCTGCCCCTCACACACTTGCACGCCTTTTGTTACTCAAAAAGAGACGGCACGGCGTCGGCTTTGATGAAGCAAGATGTGGACGGTACAACAGCTAAAAAGAGACTAAAAGAGCTTCAAGATATAACTCAAAATAATAATTTCATTTTCAGGCAAAAAAAAGCCCCTTTAGAGGTGTTGGTAGAGGAGAAAAAGGGTGGGCTTTTTACGGGATTTGACCAATTTTACAACCGAATATTTATAAAAACGCCCCAAGATTTGAGCGGAAAATGGATAAATATAGACGAGTACGAACCAAAAAGGGAGGGAAATTATGCAACTTTTTAAACCCAACAGACTGCAGATAGTGGTGATACTTTTTGCTATTTTGGCGATATTGATAGGGTATCTGTTTATCAAATCACCCAAAGCGATAGATTTGACCTTTTACAACGAACTCTTATCGCAACAAAGCATAAAAAGCGCGAAAATATCGGGCGATGAAGTTATACTCTACACCAACAAGGGTATTTTCACTATCGCCAAAGACGGCATAAGCGTCTCTCAATTGCTCTGGGCGGCGCCTGTGGATGTGGATAGGCGAAGCAGCGTGGGCGAGATAATATCTTTGGCGTTGATGTTTTTGCTGGTATTTTTCTGCTTTTTATACTTCATCTCGCCAAAGCGGGCAAACAACGCCTCCAATTTAACACTAAAAAACGCCGCCGTTGAGGGGGACGGGGTCTTTGAAAATATCATCACTCCCTCAGCCTCAAAGCTAAAATTCTCCGATGTGGCGGGCATAAAAAGCGTCAAAGAGGAGCTTAGCGAGATAGTCGATTTCCTTAAAAACCCCTCTCTTTATCAAAAGATGGGCGTGAAACTACCGCGCGGCGTTTTGTTGATAGGACCTCCCGGAGTTGGTAAAACGATGATAGCCAAAGCGGTCGCGGGCGAAGCGAATGTGCCGTTTTTTTACCAGAGCGGTGCCAGCTTCGTGCAGATATATGTCGGTATGGGTGCAAAAAGGGTGAGAGAACTCTTCTCTGTTGCCAAAAAAAACGCCCCATCTATCGTTTTTATAGATGAAATAGACGCGGCGGGAAAGGCAAGAGGCGGACTTAGAAACGACGAGAGAGAGGCTACTTTAAATCAACTCTTAAGCGAAATGGACGGTTTTGAGGATAACTCAGGCGTCATTGTCATCGCCGCCACCAACCGCCTTGAGATGATAGACGAGGCGCTTTTGAGGTCGGGGAGATTTGACAGGCGCATTTTTGTCTCGCTGCCTGATTTGCACGATAGAGAGAAGATTATAACCGCCTATCTTGAAGACAAAAAACACACCGTAAGCGTCAATGAGATCGCCAAAATGAGCGTTGGCTTTAGCGGCGCGGCTCTGTCCACTCTGGTAAATGAAGCGGCTATAAACGCCCTAAGACGCAACAGCAAGACAGTAGAAACAGAAGACTTTTTAGCCGTGCGCGACAAAGTGCTGCTGGGCAAAAAGAGGCTTGTCATCTACAGCGAAAAGGAGAAAACCATCCAAGCCGTCTATCAAGCGGCAAAGGCTCTGTGTGCGTATTGGTTCGAGCTGGATTTTGATAAGATAAGCTTGGTGGGCGATTTTACAAAAGAGGTAGATAAAGAGATAGAGTCCAAAAGCGAGATTATAGCGAAGATAAAGGTGGCGCTCTCAGGGATAGCCGCCTCAAAGATATACTTTAACGAAACTTACTCAAATTCAGGCGAGGATCTGAACAAAGCAAGGCGAATGGCAAGCGAAATGGTAGAAAGATACGCGATGGGCGATAGACTTTTACCTATGAGTTCTGATGTGGAGAGTGTGCTGACGCTCTCTCTTGATGAAGTTTCAAAATTTTTGGAAGGGATGAAAAATCCCCTCGACATACTTATATCCACCCTTTTGGAAGAGGAGAGTTTGACGAAGGATGGGATAAAAGAGATACTGGGCAAAATTTTTTAAAAGAGGTAAAGATGAGAGCTATTTGTAGGGTGCTATTTTGCGCGTTTTTGTTGTGCGGTCTATCTATCGCGGCGGCGGTCGATGAGGCTGACAGGGCTTATGAAATCGGTGATTTTGAAAAGGCGGCGACTCTCTACAAAAAGTTATGCGACGCCAAAGATGGTCGCTCGTGCTCCAGTTTGGGCTATATGTACGATTTCGGAGAGGGATTTAGGGAGAATAAAACCAAAGCCGTAAAGCTGTACAAAAAAGCCTGCGACTTGAAATCGCCCCTTGGTTGCTTCAATCTTGGCGTTATGTACAGTGACGGACTTGGCGTAGAACAAAACCACACAAAAGCTGCCGGACTCTACAAAATGGCGTGCGACAACGACGAAGTGGCCGCTTGCACCAACCTTGGATATATGTACGACAAAGCCATCGGCGTAAAGCAAGACTATAAAAAAGCTATGAGCTTGTACGCTAAAGCGTGCAAAATGGAAGATGGTATAGGGTGCAATAATGTGGGCAACTTATACGAAGATGGCAAAGGGGTCAAAAAAGATGACAAAACGGCTCTTAAGTATTACAAAAAAGCTTGCGAATTTGACGACAAAGAGGGCTGCGAAAATTACAAAGCATTAGGCGAATTGCAATAGACACGACTAAGTTAATAAAAGAAAATATAAAAGAATTTTTGGGTAAGATTTTTAAAAATTATAAAGGATAAAGATGAAAAACATCTTCAGGGTACTGTTTGGTCTGTTTTTGCTGTGCGGCTTATCCATAGCGGATGCCATTGACGACGCCGATGCGGCTTATGATGAAGGGAATTTCGTAGAGGCTGCGACTCTCTACAAAAAACTATGCGATGCCAAAGATGGCTACTCGTGCTCCAATCTGGGCTATATGTACGATTTCGGAGAGGGCTTTAAAGAGGATAAGGTAAAAGCTGCGGAGTTATACACAAAAGCTTGCAACCTCAAATCACCTCTTGGCTGCTACAATCTTGCTATTTTACATGAAGACGGCAGCGGGGTAAAGCAAGACTATAAAAAAGCTGCCGAACTTTATAAAATGGCGTGCGACAACAAGCGCGGCGACGCTTGCACCAATCTTGGACTCTTGTACGACGAGGGAAATGGCGTGAAACAGGATTACAAAAAAGCCATAGAGCTCTACAGCAAAGCGTGCAAACTGGAAGATGGCTTAGGCTGCAACAATTTGGGCGCGATGTATGAAGAGGGGCTCGGCGTCAAAAAAGATAAAAAAACGGCTCTTAAGTACTACAAAAAAGCTTGCGAAGAGTTCGGCGAAGAGTTTGCCTGCGATAATTATAGAGATTTGAACAAGTAAAAACTCAAAAAAGCACTGCTTTTCGTCTTTTTTATCTGCAACCTCTTTGCCGATGAAGCCTGCAAAACATAATATCAAGCGCGATTACGCAAAAGCGTGCGAGCTTGAGGATGGTGTGGGCTGCGGCAATTTGGGTATTTTATATGAAAAAAGATAAAAACACAGCGCTTAGATACTACTCACAAGCTTGCGCTTTGGGCAGCAAGATAGACTGCGAAGATATAAGGCGTTGAAAAACGAACCAAAATAGATACAACTAAATTAACAAAAGAGAATATAAAAGAAATTTCAGATAAGCTTTCGGGAAATTTTATAAAGGATAAAGATGAAAAACATCTTCAGGGTACTGTTTGGTCTGTTTTTGCTGTGCGGCTTATCCATAGCGGATGCCGTTGACGACGCCGATGCGGCTTATGATGAAGGGAATTTCGTAGAGGCTGCGACTCTCTACAAAAAACTATGCGATGCCAAAGACGGCTACTCGTGCTCCAGTTTGGGCTATATGTATGATTTCGGAGAGGGTTTTAAGGAGGATAAGGTAAAAGCTGTAGAGTTGTACACAAAAGCTTGCAACCTCAAATCACCTCTTGGCTGCTACAATCTTGGTATTTTATATAAAGAGGGCAGAGGGGTAAAGCAAGACTATAAAAAAGCGAGTGAACTTTACAAGATGGCTTGCGATAACGAACGAGGCGACGCTTGCACCAATCTGGGACTTTTGTACGACGAGGGAAACGGCGTGAAACGCGACTATAAAAAAGCTGTAGAGCTGTATCGCAAAGCGTGTGAACTTGACGACGGGCTTGGCTGCAACAATCTGGGCGCAATGTATGAAGATGGGCTTGGGGTCAAAAAAGATAAAAAGGCAGCTCTTAAGTACTACAAAAAAGCTTGCGAAGAGTTTGGCGAAGATATCGGCTGCGAAAATTACGAAATGTTGAACAAATAAAAAGATTAAGATGAGGGCTATTTTTACGGTACTGTTTTTGGCGCGCAATCTATCCGCAACGTCAAAGAGTCCAAAAAAAACAGCCCTAAAATACTACAAAGAGTCCTGCGAAACATTCGACGCAACCATCGGCTGCAAAAATTACAGAGATTTAAGCAGACAAAAAGGCGACTAAAATTTTGGCTTTTTTGTATGCGCCACGCAAAAAAATATAAACCTTTCCGCCGTCTGAGATATACTTTTTAATATACACGCGCCGCAAATTACTCTATGAAAGATTAAAGGTGTCCGATTGGCGGGCGTGAGTTAGAAGTTCGATTATCTGTGAAAGATTAAAATATATCTGCTTTTGCCGTTATTGACACTCTACGCGATACGCCGCAAAGACAACTTTCTCGCCATCATTATCAACCACTTAAAACCTATGATGTGCGGGGTGATGCCAAAATATAACTAAAGTGACGGATTGCGATAGGGTATTATCCTTATTATTTTTTATCACGGCGCGAAACAATAATGTGTGGCGCATACTAAAACCAAATTTTCTTCAATAGCTTTTTCCATACTATCGCCGACACTACCACCCTTTTTAGAATCAGATGTGCACGCGGTGCGAAAAAGTGATGTAGTGGCTATTCAAACCCATCACAAATTCTCTTCACTATACAGCCGTCTTTGGCATACTAATTTTTGGTTGAACGCGGGCAAAAGTAGCAGCATTTCATCCGCGCTGATGCCATCTTCGCTGCCCATTAGGACTATGCGCTCTACTGTGTTTTCAAGCTCTCTGACATTGCCCGGCCACGAGTATTGACACAATATATCCATAGCTTCGTCGGTTATCGTGACCCTTTTTTTGTGGTTGTTCATAGATTTTTCTAAGAAAAAGTTCACCAAAAGTGCGATATCATCCCCACGCTCTCTTAATGGCGGCAGGTCTATGGGTATGACATTTAGGCGGTAGTAGAGGTCTTCCCTGAAAAGACCCTTTTCGACCATGCTTTCAAGATTGCGATTGGTAGCCGCGATGAGGCGTACATTTACCTTTATCGTTTTGCTGCCGCCCACACGCTCAAATTCGCGCTCTTGCAAAACGCGCAGTAGTTTTACCTGCGCTGAAGCTGATATATCGCCTATCTCATCTAAAAAAAGCGTACCCGCATCCGCCAATTCAAAGCGCCCCTTGCGCGCCTCTTTGGCATCCGTAAACGCCCCTTTTTCGTGTCCGAAGAGTTCGCTCTCTATGAGCGTATCGGCTATCGCGGCACAGTTTAATTTGATGAACGGCTCCTCGCTTCTGTTGCTTCGTTTGTGGATAGCCGCCGCGACGAGCTCTTTGCCCGTACCCGTTTCGCCGCGCACGAGGACCGTCACATTGGTAGCCGCGATGCGCTCTATGACATTATATACTGCCTTCATCTTCGCACTCTCGCCGATGATATCGCCAAAATTATGCACCTTAGAGTCCCACTCCATTTTATAGTAAAGTTTCAGCTCTTTCAAGCGCTCTTTCTCTTTCAAGAGTATATCGCGGGAGCGGATGGACTGCGCGAAGATGGAGCTGATGACAGTGAGCACGCGCACTATGGAGTTAAAATCCTGAGGTGTTATCGTCGTGGTGTTCGCGCCTATGACGCCTATCACCTCTTGGTCTACCAACATCGGGACAGCTATATAGGAGATGGAGTTTTTGTCGCGGTTGCCGCTTTTATTTAAAAACATCATGTTATTGTGGATATTTTCTATGATAACGGGCTCTTTGCTCTGCGCCGCAAATCCCGTGACCCCCTCGCCCATTTTGTAGGTGGAGAATGTCTTTTGATATTTATTTAGCCCCAAGGCGGCGTAAACGCTGAGCGTATTGTTTTCATTCAAGATGTGTATGACGCAGTTTTTAAGGTGTAGTTTACTTTCCAAAATACCCAGCGCCTTCTCCAAGGAGGCTTCAAGTTCGACAGAGTTTGAAACGACCATAGATATCTCGTAGAGCATAAAAAGCTCTCTCACATTTAAACAATCGCTACAGTGTAAATCTTCTAATGAAAATGTCATCCCGAGCCCTTTAAATTATCAATACTTTATTATTCTATCCTAATTTTGGCTCTTTTTTATACGCTAAAGCTGTATATTTTTTAATCAGATAACTTTTTGCAGACAGCCTCCTTTGGCAGTTTTTTTACCCCGGGCTCTATCCACCAAGTCTGGTCGTTGCTAAGCAGCACTTCGCCGCCCCACTTTTGCGGCGTGTTGAACTCTATCGTCTTTATCGTCTCCTCCATATCTTTTTTTGCTATATAAAAGTATATTTGGTCGCCCTCTTCTCTTAACATTACCGTTGCCATTTTTGCTCCTCAGCTAAATATTTTTGAAAAAATTTTGAAAAATCCGCCTCTTTCATACCAAATCCTAAAGAAATTACCTCCTAACTGTTTTATCAAAGTGTGCCGCGGCGAGGCATTTGTCACCTGAAAATCCTCCCTAAAATGCGCCCCCCTGCACTCTTTCCTAAAAATAGCACAGTGTATCACGGCTTCGCAGAGCTGCAAAATATTGCGCAGTTCGAGTATCGCCGTAAGCTCTACATTATTCTCCTTACTCTTATCTATACAGTGCAAAGAGGCAGACTCAAGGCGCAGGTATTTGATATAGTCCAGTGCCTCCTCAAGGCGTTTTTCATCTCTTATAATGCCCACCTTTTCGTACATCACTTTGCCCGCACTAAGCTTCATAGCGTTGAAATTTTTCGTAGAGTCGCCGTCAAATATGCGCTGTATGAGGTTGATATTTTTTATCACAATGTCGTAATTTATGTGCAAAAAATCCTTATCCTGTATAAATTCGCGCGCCCTAATCCCGGCCAACTCGCCAAATACCGCACTCTCCAATAGAGAATTACCCCCCAGCCGATTGGCGCCGTGTATACCCAAAGCCGCGCACTCCCCACACACATATAGCCCCTTTATGCTTGTCTTTGTCATATCGGATTTGATGCCGCCCATACTATAGTGAGCGGCGGGCTTTATCTCCAAAAGCTCTTGGGAGATGTCTATATTGCACAGCGCAAAGGCGTTTTTATAGAGCGATGGTACCCTTGATAAAATCGTCTCTTTTGGGATATGGCGCATATCAAGATAGACCCTGTGTCCCGCGTTTATCTGCGCGAAAATCGCCCTTGCCACCTCATCACGCGTGTTAAGCTCGTCCGTGAACTGCACCCCCTCGTCATTGATAAGCAAACCCCCCTCAGCACGCGCTGCCTCGGAGATGATGGAGCCAGACTTCACAAAACTTGTCGGATGAAACTGCACAAACTCCGCATCCTCCAAGACCATACCGTTTCGCAGAGCAATGCTTAACATATCGCCGCTTGAGTCCTGCGGATTGGTGCTAAAGCCTCTGTATATGCCCGCGTACCCACCACCCGCGAAAATGACCGCTTTGGCGAGATAGACCACCACAGTTGAGTCTGCCCTCTTTAGCGTTACCACGCCGCTTACTCTACTGTGTGAGCGCGTTATATCGAGGATGAAGTTATTCATCAAAAACTCCACCCCCACACTTCGCGCCTTTTTGATGAGGGCTTGTATCACCAGAGCGCCCGTGTTGTCGCCGATAAAGCAGGTACGCCCCTCGCTGCTGCCGCCAAAGCTTCTTTGCAATATCACGCCATCCTCCCCGCGGTCAAATTTCACGCCAAAATCGCAGAGCTTTTTGATGATGCGCCCCGACTCTTTGCACATATATGTCACGGCTCTTTTATCAGCCAACCCTCTGGCACTTTTAAGCGTATCTTCTATGTGGGCGTTTAGAGCCTCTTTGTCGTTTTCGTTTAGAACTGCGTTGATGCCGCCGCTTGCCATCGCGCTGTTTGATTTTAAGATATTGCCTTTTGTGATGACGACTACTCTATTGGTGCCGTCTTTTGCCGCTATCGCCGCCATAAGTCCCGCTATACCCGACCCCACCACTATCACATCGTATATCATTTTTCAGAGCCTATATAAAAGATTGTATTTTTGCACACTCGCCGCGGCGATTTTCGCCACCTCAAGATTGTCCCTCACGTGCGAACTCTCCTTCGAGCTAAAGAGCGAACTTATGACGCCCCTTGTGGAGCGCACAAATTGCAAAGCCAACTGGATATCGCTTTTTAAAGTCATACTCTCATCCAACAAAAAGCCGATTTCGGGCTTAAATGACTTTTGAAAAAGGTGCATCTGCAAAAGCGAGCTGCTACCGATGACGCCAAGCTTTAAGCTCTTAGCCGCCTGCAAAAGCGTAAGATAAGAGCCATCTTTCATCTTCTGATTTTTCGACACTGCCGCGGCGGTTTTGGCGATATTAAAAGGGGTCTGGATATATTTAAAATGATGCCCCTCGCCCCCCACCTCACACGCGGCGTCGTAAACCCTTTGCAGATTGATATGCTCGTCGTTACTCTCATCATAAATCAGCGCATTCCAGACGCAGATACCATACTTTCGTATCTTCCCCTCGCTCACAAGCTCTTCAAAAAGCGCGAAAATCTCCCTTATCTTCTCATAAAACCGCTCCTGTCCAAGGGTCTTCAGTTCTGTTTCGGGATTGTGCAAAAAGTAGATATCGATACTCTCCAGACCCAAATTTTGCAGCGATTTCTCACACGAAGCGCGCAAAAACTCTAAACTCATACAGTGCTGATCCAACTCTATATCGCAAGCCTTCGCCAAAGCGCTTTTGATGATATTCTCCTCTATCCACTCATACGGATTTTTAGGAAATGGAAACTCCAGCGGTATAAACCCCCCCTTAGAAGCGACGATAATCTCCTCCCGCCGCGCCCTACCCTCGCTAAAAAGCTCTTCTAATGCCGCACCTATCTCCTTTTCACTCTCCTGATAGCGGTAATTTATAGCCGTATCCACGACATTTATCCCGCCCCTAATCGCAACTTTCAAAGCCTCCTTAAAACTAAAAAGATAATTCTCATCACGGTAAGGCTCTTTCTTAAATGTCCCAAATCCAAGCTTAGAAAAATACAAGTCGTCAAATTTCACATAAAAATCCCTATAATGCGAAAATCTCCCCGCAAATTCCCCTGTCCCCCCGCCCGTAGCATACATAAATAACGCCCTTTAGTTTTATAATCTATACATCTATATATGCAAGAATCGTTCCCAAAACCCTTCCACGCGCTTTTAAAGCTGTTTTTGAAAGGTTTTGGATGTATGCGCAAAAGCTGTTTATAAAAGATAAATTGCGTAGCAATGTGAGAATCTGACCCCGCTCCCTCTCCTTCGTCATTACCATTCCCTCTTCCGTCGTTCAGGCGCAGACGAGAATCAAAAACAAGCGAAGCGTTTTTGCGAGGAGTGGCGGAAGTGATGATGAGTACGACAAAAGAGGTGCAAAAATTGTATAAGAATGGCATAAAATAACAACCATAGAAGAGTGCTAAAATCTAAGTAAATGAAACTCACCTTGCTATAACAAGTCGTTAAAGCATTAATATCAGACCAATTTTACCCCCACCCCGTTTAGCGGCGTAAATTTTCATTTTAGCTATCATCACATATTCACCTTGTTATAACAAGGCAGATATGTGATCATTTTGGATTTAAAGATAGCGAATGTTCTCTTCTTTTTTTCGCGTTTTCATAGCGTCTTTTTTCGTCGGGGGTTTGGGGGATGAATGGCTCGACCGGTGTTGGTTTGCCGTCTTCGTCTATGGCTACCATAGTGAAAAAAGAGCTATTTGTGTGGGTGACGGTGTGTTTGTGGATGTCTTCGGATATGACTTTTATCCCTATCTCCATAGATGTTTTGCCGGTGTAATTTACGCTTGCTAAGAATGTGACCAATGTGCCAATGGAGATGGGGCTTTTGAATAGCACTCTATCTACCGAGAGCGTTACCACATTTCTTCCGCTGTATCTGGCGCCAAGTGCGTAGGCTACGTGGTCTAACATCTTTAAAATCTCGCCGCCGTGGACATTGCCCCTGAAATTTGCCATATTGGGCGTCATAAGCACCGACATTGTAAGCGTTGTCTTTGAAAAATTCTCCATTTTGCACCCCTATTAAGTAAAGTTTGATGCGAGGCAAGAGTAAATTTTTGCCCCGCGATAACGCCTGTTTTAGTGGCTTTATTATTCTACTTCCGCGTCTATGACATCGTCATCTTTTTTGGCGGCTTTTTCCTCGTCGGTTGCTTTTGCGCCCTGCTCTTTTTTGTATATCTCTTCTGCCAATTTGTGGCTTACTTCGGTCAGAGCTTTCACTTTAGCGTCGATCTCTTCTTTGGTTGCGTTTTCATTTTTCAAGACCTCTTTTAATTCATTCAACGCTTTTTCGATATTTGCCTTGTCGTCGGCGGGGATATTTTCGCCCAAATCTTTTAGCGATTTTTCAGTTTGATGGATGAGCGCTTCGGCTTGGTTTCTCGTGTCGACGACCTCTTTTCGTTTTTTGTCTTCCTCTTTGTGAAGTTCGGCGTCTTTGACCATCTTCTCTATCTCTTTTTCATCAAGTCCTGAGCTTCCGGTTATCTTTATCTCTTGGGCTTTGCCGCTGGCTTTATCTTTTGCCGAAACGGTCAAAATGCCGTTCGCGTCGATATCGAAAGTGACCTCTATCTGCGGGATGCCGCGTGGGGCTGCGGGGATGCCTTCAAGGTTAAATTGCCCCAAAGATTTGTTATCTTTCGCAAAATCCCTCTCGCCTTGCAATACATGTATCGTAACCGCGGGCTGATTATCTTCCGCCGTTGAGAATGTCTGCGTCTTTTTAGCGGGTATCGTCGTACCTTTTTCGATAAGCTTTGTCATAACGCCGCCCAAAGTCTCTATACCAAGGCTAAGAGGCGTGACATCAAGCAGCAATACATCTTTCACATCGCCCTTTATAACGCCGCCTTGTATTGCCGCGCCGATAGCTACAACTTCGTCGGGGTTGACTGACTTGTTCAACTCTTTGTCGAAAAACGCTTTTATCTTCTCTTGTACCAACGGAACTCTCGTCGAACCGCCCACCATAACGACCTCTTTAATGTCGCCTTTTGGTATGCCGCTATCTTTTACGACCTCTTTTACTTTGACGACCGTCTCAGCTACCAAATCCTCTATCATAGACTCAAATTTTGCTCGGGTGAGTTTTTTCACCAAGTGTTTTGGTCCTGAGGCGTCGGCTGTGATGAACGGTAGATTGATCTCCGTCTCGTTGGCTGAAGAGAGCTCTTTTTTAGCGTTCTCAGCTGCCTCTTTCAGTCTTTGAAGCGCCATCACATCGCTCTTTAGGTCGATACCGTTTTCATTTTTAAATTCGCTTGTGAGCCAATCTATCAAGCGGTTGTCAAAGTCATCTCCGCCCAAAAACGCATTTCCGCCTGTCGCTAAAACCTCAACGACATTATCTCCCGTCTCAAGCACAGTCACATCGAATGTACCGCCGCCCAAGTCATAAACTACTATCTTTTCAGCCTCTTTTTTATCCAAACCATAAGCAAGCGCGGCGGAAGTTGGCTCATTTATAATACGAAGTACATTAAGTCCCGCGATAGTTCCCGCCTCTTTTGTCGCCTTTCTTTGCGCGTCGTTAAAGTACGCAGGCACGGTGATAACGGCATCCGTCACGCTCTCGCCCAAAAAGCTCTCCGCGTCCTCTTTTAGCTTCATCAACACTTTAGCGCTTATCTCTTGGGGCGTGTAAACTTTGCCCGATATCTCGATAGCGCACGCGCCGTTTCTATCTACGACTTTATAAGGAAGCCTCTTTTTCGCCTCTGCGGCTTTGTCTTCATTGCTCATAAGACCCATAATTCTTTTGATGGAGTAGATAGTCTTTTGCGGGTTTGTGACGGCTTGTCTTTTTGCCGTGTCGCCTACCAAAACTTCGCCTTTATCTGTGTATGCCACAACTGAAGGGGTCGTGTTTTTGCCCTCTTTGTTGGGTATAACTTTCGCTTCGCCTCTTTCGTATACGGATACGCAAGAGTTCGTTGTTCCCAAATCTATACCGATTACTTTTCCCATTTTTTATCCTTTTTTGAATTTTGTTTTTGATTATTTGGCGATGGAGACCATCGCGGCTCTTAGTACTCTACCCTTTATGGTATAGCCTTTTTGGAAAGTCTGAACGATATCGCCGCTCTCTTTTCCTTCGCTCTCTACCTGAAGCACGGCATTGTGGATATTTGGGTCGAACTTGCCGACCGAATCCGCCTCTTTGATGCCGTGTTTTTCAAACACTTTTTTAAACTGCTCAAGCGTCAGTCCAACGCCCTCATTTATCTTTTTGACAACTTCATCCGTTGCCTCCTCGCCCGCTTTGTACGCTATCTCAAGCGCGTCGATGATGGGCAGCAAGTCTCTTGAAAACTGCTCGTGCGCATAATCTATCGCTTGATACTTCTCTTTTTCGTACCTCTTTTTTATATTTTCAAAATCAGCGTGCGCTCTTATATATCTGTCTTCGCAAGCTTTTAACTTCTCCTCGACCTCTCTTAAAGCCGCGTCGCTATCCGGCAAAACTTCGCCTTGCTCCGCCGCTTCGTCGATAAGCTCCTCTTCTATCTGTTCGTTGTTTTGTTCTATCATCATCTCTCCTTAGCTTTGTTAAAAAAACTCTCAAAGTCAGTCGTTAACTTCCCAAGACAGAACATCTTGGCGTTATTTTCGCCGACTTTGGCTCTTCGTTTGACCGCCATATAGCCGCTGGGGACTATCTCTTCAAAATATATCCCATCTTGCAGCTCCAAAATAGCTCTGGCGTTTTTAAAAGAGCTGTATGAAAATCCCTCTTCATTGACCCTTGTCATCTCGTACAAAATCTCTTCGCCCTCTTGAAAAAGCACCTTGCCCACAAGCATCTGGTCCAACTTCATACAAAGTTCGCTAAACCCAACCTTAGCCGAGATAGCGCGCAAGTCATAAATACTAAAATTCAAAAGCTCATTTAAAAACCTCAAAGCCTCGTCGCTATACGATATCGTAACTTCGCTGTTTGTAAAGACCAAAAGCAAAAAGCGGTTTTGGACTTTGATGACCTCTTTTAACTCTTCATTGTCATAAAGCTCCAAAGCGCAGTAAAGTCCGTACTCCCTCACGGCGTTTTTGACGCTGTTTAGGCTTCCAAGCGTGATAGTCGTGTCGGTTTTGAGCCTCTGCTCCCAATACTTTTTCAAAGCGCCTATCGTGGGTATCCTGCCGCCGCTTATATGAAGCTGCATCAAAATGCCCTCGTTGCAGAGCTTGTTAAAATACATTCGTATCGTGGACGCCGATATCTCTATGGGCATTTTTGTCTGAAGCTCCGCCGAACCTATCGGTAGATTATCCTCCAGATATGCCTTGATAATAGCCTCCAAAATCAGATCTTGCTTGGATAGGACTTTCATTATTTAGCACTCTTTTTGTCTAATTGCTTGGAATTATACAACATTGAGCGTCATATTGTCAAGTATAAGTATAAGTTACTTAGTATAAAGAAAGTTTAGTCTATAGCGCTCATAGTTTAGATTTTATGAGCTCACGCGCAGTTTTAACTCAAAAAAAGGGCGATTTCGTCGGCTAAAAAATAGTCGTTACTATAAAGTCTGTCATCTTTGATATAGACCTTTTTTTCACTTATCAGCGCGTCGATTTTGTCTTGGGACTCTTGCGAAAAACGCTCAAGACTTATACCAAGATTGGAGCGCAGAGCTAAAAATAGCCTCTCCAACCTCAAATCCTCCTCGCTTAAAACCTCTACCTTTTGAAAAAGCGGCATTTTGATATACTCCTCCAAATCGCTCGAAGGGTAAAAGCGCCGATTTCCATCAAACCCCACAGCCGAACACCCCACCCCCATATAACTATCGTGCGCCCAATATCTTTTGTTGTGAAAACACTCATATCCTCTTGAAAAGTTCGACACTTCATACTGCGAAAAGCCCTCGTTTTTCAAGGCTTTGACGATAAATTTTGCCATATACAAAGACTCTTTCGCCGCATCTTTTCTATCGAAAAACGGGGTCTTCTCCTCTAATGTGAGCGAGTAGGCGCTTAAGTGGTTTATGGGGAGCGCGGAGGCTGTTTTGATGTCATTTTCCAAGAGCTTTTTTGTGTCAGGCTTGGCGCCGTATATAAGGTCGATGGAGATATTTTCAAATCCCGCCTTTTTAGCATTCAAAACCGCCTCTTTCGCCTCGCGGGAACTGTGGGCTCTTCCTAAAAATTTCAACTTTTTATCATCAAAGCTCTGCACGCCAAAACTTATGCGGTTAAACCCAAGCTCTCTCATACCAAAAAGCCACTCAGGCGATGCGGAATTTGGATTTGCCTCTGTGGTCATTTCTGCTTTACCGCTAAGGAGCGGAGTGAGCCTTTGCATAAACGGTTTTAAGAGTTTGGGACTAAACACCGAAGGGGTGCCGCCACCTATAAAAACCGACTCGATAATAGGAGCGTGAAACTTCTCTATCTCAAACTCAAGCTGCTCCAAAATAGCCCTCGCGTAAGCCTCTTTGAGAGCGGTTTTGTTGGTGTAGGATGTGAACGCGCAGTAGGGGCACTTACTGTCGCAAAAAGGGATATGCAGATATAAAATCAACGAGGACTCTTTAGTAAAATATTTAATACTACGATGCTTATAAATTTACACAACTTTAATCACATCTTGGCTACCATTATAACAAAAATTTGAGGCTGATAAATGTCAGAAAGATTAATCGAGAGTGAGAAAAAGTATCGCCCTAATGTCGCCGCGGTTATCGTTTCGCCCGAATACCCTTTCAAGTGTAAAATTTTTATAGCACAAAGAAGCGATATAAAAGACGCTTGGCAATTTCCTCAAGGCGGCATAGATGAAGGAGAGAGCCCAAGCGAAGCGCTTTTTCGTGAACTTAAGGAGGAGATAGGTACAAAAAAGATTGAGATTATAGCCGAATATCCCAACTGGCTTTCGTATGATTTCCCAAACAAGATAGCCAAAAAGATGTACCCCTACGACGGGCAGAGGCAAAAATACTTTCTTGTTCGGCTGAAAAACAGCGCGAAGCTCGATATCAAGACAAAACATCCCGAATTTACGGATTACAAATTTGTAGAAGCGGACGATGTTTTGGAGTATATCACACACTTTAAAAAACACGTTTACAAAAAGGTATTGGAATACTTTAAAAAAGAAGGATACTTATAATGTTGATAGTCCAAAAGTATGGCGGCACAAGCGTAGGCACTTTAGAGCGTATCCGCGCGGTAGCCGATAGGGTTATAGAGTCGAAAAACAGCGGCAATGATTTGGTTGTGGTGGTTTCAGCTATGAGCGGCGAGACAAACAAGCTTATCGAATACGCGGAGTTTTTCAGCAAAACACCCTCTCAAACCGAAATGGATGTGCTTTTATCCTCAGGGGAGAGAGTCACAAGCGCGCTTTTAGCGATAGCATTAAACGAGCTTGGATATCCGTCCGTTGCGATGAGCGGCAGGCAGGCAGGCATCATCACCGATAGTTTTCACACAAAAGCGCGCATAGACCACATAAACACCGAACTTTTAAAAGATGCTCTATCCAAGGGCAAGATAGTAGTCGTGGCAGGCTTTCAAGGGGCCACCAAAGAGGGAAAAGTAACGACTCTTGGACGCGGCGGAAGCGATCTGTCGGCTGTTGCGATTGCGGGGGCGCTGGAGGCGGATCTGTGCGAGATATTCACGGATGTGGACGGCGTTTATACCACCGACCCGAGGATAGAGCCGAAGGCTAAAAAGCTTGATAAGATAAGCTATGATGAGATGTTGGAGTTGGCGAGTTTGGGGGCGAAAGTGTTGCAAAACCGCTCCGTAGAACTTGCTAAAAAATTGAATGTCAATCTTATAACAAGAAGTAGTTTCAACAAAAACGAAGGAACTTTAATCACAAAGGAAGAAAATATTATGGAACAAGCTATCGTAAGCGGAATAGCGCTCGATAAAAATCAGGCAAGAATCACTCTAAGAGGCGTTGTCGATAAGCCCGGAATCGCCGCGAGTATCTTTAAAAAATTGGCGGACAGCAACATAAATGTCGATATGATCATCCAAAATGTCGGCGTGGACGGCACCACCAATCTTGGATTTACCGTTCCGCAAAATGAGTTGGAGTTTGCCAAAAAGATTATGGAAGAGTTGCAATCCTCCGAAAAACTCGAATACGACAACGACATCGTGAAAGTCTCAATCGTAGGCGTGGGTATGAAGTCGCATAGCGGTGTGGCTGCGTTGGCGTTTAGCGCTCTGGCGCACGAAAATATAAATATAGAGATGATAAGCACGAGTGAGATTAAAATCTCGATGATTATCAAAGCAAAATATGCCGAACTTGCCGTAAGGGCGCTGCATAAAGCATATCGTTTAGACAAATAATATGCAAGAAAAGTTTCAGCAATGGACGCTTGAAGCGATACGAAAAGAGGGTGCGGGATTAAGCTGGCTGGAGGAGAAGAGATTGGAGTGGACGCCGCTATTGGCTTCCACTCTGAAAAAACTGCTGGGCGGCTACACTTTTATCATTATGAACGATAAAGATTACGAATGGTTCACGGAGTATATGCTCTTAGCTCTAAACAGACCGACAAAGTCGCGACCGTTTGTCCCTTTTGTGAACATCAAAAGCCTCTTTCCCAATATCGACCTTTTGAAGAGCAACGAAGACTTTGAACTTCTTGAAGATATGCTCTCTTTGACCTTCACGGGCGGTTATACATTTTTTTATGTGGGAAAGAGCAATGATGTCAAGTATCAGATAGCTAAAAGAAAATATGACAGTTTTTTGTGGATCATAGGCGAGCAGGTGCAAAACAGCTTCTATCTGGACTCCGGTGACGAGAGGCTTGATATAAAGCTATTGGAGCTTTTCAAACTTTTAAACCGCAGTATCGACGCCGTACTGTTTGCCGAGGTTTCGCTTGAGGATTGATGAGAGTTATATCCTTACTTGCAAGGATTTGGAGAAGATAAAATCATACATAGTTGATAACTATCCGGCTAAAAATCTTAAGTTTTTTATGCCTGATGATTTTTTGATAGAGAACGCCAAAGAGGTGATAAGGGAAGCGTACATAGCCGAAAGCGAGCAAAAGGTTATAGTTATGATTTCTAAAAGCTTTAATCTGTACGCGCAAAATTCGCTTTTGAAGATTTTGGAGGAGCCGCCCAGAAATATCACATTTATACTGTGCGCCCCCTCAAGAATGATATTTTTGCCCACCATCCGCTCGCGCCTTGCGATAAAGACGATAGAGGCTGATGTGGATCTTTTAAGGAGCGGACTGAACTTTAAGAAGATGGATATCAACGAGATATATTCATTCATCAACCAAAAGAGATTTATGGAAAAAAAAGAGATAAAATCCTTGATACAAGGTATCTTGGAAGAGGCGTGCGAGCAAGAGATAAAGCTCAGCGCCGACGAACTTACCATTTTTGAAAAAGCACTGCACTTGGCTGAACTAAACTCAAGAGGTTCAAACCTGCTTTTGTGCACGCTGCTTACGATTTTTGATAGGAAATATAGATGAAAACAAAGATAATGGGCATCATAAATATAACATCCGATAGCTTTTTCGAGGGCAGCAGGACCAAAGCGGACGATGCCAGAGAAAGAATCTTGCAGATGATAACCGACGGCGCGCATATGATAGATATAGGAGCTTTATCCTCAAGACCCGGCAGCGAGATGATAAGCGACGAGGAGGAGTTGGAGAGGGTACGCGTTGTTCTTGATATGATAAAAAAAGAGAGACTGTGCGAAAAGGTGGAGTTTAGCCTCGATAGCTACTCGCCGCTGACGCTTGATTATGCGCTAAATTGCGGCTTTAGGATGGTGAATGATATAACGGGACTTATCAATGACGATGTGTGCAGGGTGGCGAAAAAACATAACGCTTCGGTTTGTATTATGCATATGAAAGGCGAGCCAAAAAGTATGCAGACAAATCCCGAATATAATGATGTCGTAAAAGAGGTAGGAGAATTTTTTGAAGAGCGGATAGAGAAAGCGAAGAGTTTTGGTATCAACGATATCGTGCTTGATGTGGGCATAGGGTTTGGTAAAGAGTTGGGGCACAACATAACACTCATAAAACGCCATAGTGATTTTCTGCGCTTCGGGTATCCATTGCTTATAGGTGCCAGTAGAAAATCGATGATAGATAAGATATCGCCAAGTGAAGTTAAAGACAGACTTCCCGGCACTCTTATCGTTCATACGGAGGCGGTAAGAATGGGCGCAACTATAGTCAGATGTCACGATGTAAAAGAGCACGTGCAGGCTATAAAAGTATTTGAGGCATTACAGTAATGAATTACATAGAAATGGTGATGGGTTATATAAAACTGGCTTTCATAAATATCTTCGGTTATTATGAAGCGTGGATGTTATGGCTTTGCGTTCTTGTGGCGATGCTTTTTATAGTTTTGATAGTTTCTATCTTTAGCAAAAGTGAAGAGTATAGAAAGTTTCGCTCTATCTCCTTGTACAATGTCATCTGGAAATGGAAATACAAAAAAGGTCAAATCATCTCCCTCTGGTGCTACTGCCCCGAGTGCGGCAGTCCGCTGTTGTGCGACGATGAGTATTGTCGGTCTACTATGATGCTGACCAGCAAAACCACCTTTTTGATATGCCCAAAATGCGGCGATATAGAAAAGAGTAGGATAGTCGGAGGAGATAGAAATCACATCTTAAAGATGGTGAGATTCGAGATACAAAAGCGCATCAAAAACAACACATATAAATCGGGGTAAATAGATAAATGAATCATCAAGAGTATAAAGCCGCACTTGCAAAACTAAACTCGTGGGCTCACGCCTACTATGTTTTAGACACTCCATTAGCGACGGACGAAGAGTATGACAAGCTCTATCACGCCGTTGTGGAGTATGAGCAAGACAATCCTTCATCCGTAGACGCGGCATCCCCTACACAAAGAGTGGGCGGCGCGGTCTTGGAAAATTTCACAAAAGCGGCGCATTTAAGCCGTATGTGGAGTATGGAGGATGTATTTAATGAGCAGGATTTGGACGATTGGATAGGCAGAGTTCATAAGACAAACAGAAATTTTACATTTTACTGCGAACCAAAATTTGACGGGGCGAGCCTAAATCTTATATACGATAAGGGGCTTTTACAACAAGCTATCACCAGAGGCGACGGCGTGCAGGGCGAAGATGTGACGAACAATATCAAGACCATCCGCTCCATCCCGCTTAGCATAAATTATCAAGACACTCTTGAAGTGCGCGGTGAAGTTTTGATAAAAAAGGCGGATTTTGATACTTTAAACAAAGAGCGTGAAGAGGACGGTGAAGCGCTTTTTGCCAACCCAAGAAACGCGGCGGCAGGCAGCTTAAGACAACTCGACCCCTCTATCACTGCCTCAAGAAAACTTATCTTTTATCCGTGGGGCGTGGGGCAAAACAGCCTTGAATTTAACACTCTAAGCCAAAAGATGGACTTTGTCTATTCGCTTGGCTTCTTAGAACCCCCTCTACGGCTTGTCTGCAAGGATGTCGCCAAAGTGCACGAGCTTTATCACACTTTTATCAAAAAGCGCGATGAGATTCCTATGATGATGGACGGTATGGTCGTCAAGATAGATGAAGTGCCGCTTCAAGAGGAGCTTGGCTATACGATAAAATACCCGCGCTGGATGGTCGCGTTTAAATTTCCCCCTGCCGAAAAAAGCACGCAAATCCTCAGCATCGTCCTGCAAGTGGGACGCACAGGCGCGGTAACTCCCGTAGCAAATCTCAAACCCATAGAGATAGAAGGGGTCACGGTTGAGCGCGCCACACTGCACAATTTCGACGAGATAGCAAGAAAAGATATAAGAGTGGGCGACTTTGTGACCATCATAAGAAGCGGCGATGTGATACCCAAAATCATACAGGTACAAAAATCCAAACGCATAGGCACCGAAGAGATACCCCACCGCCCGCAAAACTGCCCCGTATGCGGCGGCGAACTCTTAGATGAGGGGGCTTTGATAAAGTGCCAAAACTTAAAATGCGACGCCAGAGCGCGCGCTTCGCTGATATTTTTTGTCTCAAAACAGGCTTTAAATATCGACGGACTTGGCAAAGAGATAGTAAAAACGCTCTACAACGCAGGGCTTGTAAAAAATATCACCGATATCTTTTCGCTCAAAATCGACGAACTTTTGACACTTGAAGGGTTCAAAGCTAAAAAGGCGCAAAATATCTTAGACGCCATCGCCGCCATCAAAAAAAGCGAACTCTGGCGCGTCATCAACGCCCTTGGCATCGAACACATAGGCGAAGCGGCGAGCAAAAAGATAGCGCGCGCATTCGGACTTGAATTTATGGATGTCAAAGAGGATGAGCTTGTCGCACTTGACGGATTTGGCGTGCAGATGGTAAACTCATTTATGGAATTTTTACGCGTCAACAGAGAGTTGATAGAAAAACTTCTTCTTTTGATAGAGCCCGTCGCGGATAGACAAAAGATTATCTCCAACCCGCTAAATGGCAAAAGTATCGTTTTAACAGGGGCTCTTAGCGTCTCAAGGGATAGCGTGAAAGCATACTTGGAGAGTTTGGGGGCGAAGGTGAGTTCCGCCGTTTCGTCTAAAACCGATTTTGTCGTTTACGGCGAGGATGCGGGCAGTAAGTATGAAAAGGCGTTGAGTCTTGGCGTCACTTTGATGAACGAGCGCGAATTTGAACAATTTTTAAAAGGTAACGGGTTAGAGTCCGATGTTTTCACACAAATTAGATAAAAACGATATAAATACGCTGGCTCTCGGAGAGTTTGACGGCATCCACAGGGCGCACAAAAGACTTATAGAGCAGCTTGGCACTCGCGGAGCGATGGTCGTCATAGACAAAAACAGAGCCGACATCACGCCAAAACAGAGACGCGATGAATTTGTGCCGAACCCTTGCTTTTATTACGATTTTTTCGCCATTAGAAATTTGAGCTGCGAAGAGTTTATCGCGCTTTTGAAGAGCGATTTTCCAAATATAAATAAGATAGTAGTAGGCTACGACTTTCGTTTCGGCAAGGATAGAGCCGGCGGCGTGGAGGAGTTGGACGCGCTATTTGGCGGCAAAGTGGTGATAGTGCCGGAGTTTTTTTACGACGGCATTTCGGTGCACGCTACGAAAATCAGAAGCTTTCTGAAAGCGGGCGAAATATTTCAGGCAAACAGACTCTTAGGGCGCGAATACGCCATCATAGGCTTCACGCAAAAAGGGCAAGGGCTTGGCAAAAAAGAGTTGTATCCGACGATAAATTTAAGAGTCGAAGACTATCTCATCCCCGGATTTGGCGTGTACGCGGGCAGGACAAGGGTAAAAGAGAACATCTACGACAGCGTCATTTTTATAGGCAACCGCCTCAGCACGGACGGAAGTTTTTCGCTTGAAACGCACATCTTAGATATCGACATTGAGGTGGAAAAGTATGAAAAGTGCGAACTCTTTTTCGTCGATTTTATAAGGCAAAATAGAAAATTTTTAAAGTTCGAAGAGTTAAAAGCGCAGATAAAAGAGGACATCGCAAACGCGAGAGAGTCGCTGAAATCTTGCAAAATATACCCAGACCAATTGACCAAAGCGGAAAAATGAAAGATAGAGTATTTAAGCAGCCCATCAATAAACAGTTTGAGTTTGACGAAACTGTGGCGAGCGTATTTGACGATATGCTCGGTCGCTCCATACCGTTTTATACGGAAGTTCTTAATCTCGTATGCGAACTCTCCCTCAAATACGCCACAAAAGATTCCACGATAACAGACCTTGGCTGCTCCACGGCAAACACACTGCTTGCCATCTACAAAACGGCTAAATTTCCCCTGCGCCTTGTTGGCATCGACAACTCCGAAGCTATGTGTCTTAGAGCGCGCCAAAAGGTAAAGGCGTACGGCGCGGATATAGAGCTTATATGCGGTGACATTATGGAGCAAAATTTCGGCACAAACTCCGTCATCATCGCAAACTATATGTTCCAATTTATCCGCCCGCCAAAAAGGGTAGAGTTAGCCAAAAAGATATTTGAGGGCTTGAATAAAGGGGGCGTTTGTATATTCAGCGAAAAAATAATCTACGAAAACAAAGCCCTAAATAAAAAGATGATCGACCTCTATCTATCATTCAAAAAAGGTCAAGGATACAGCGACTTTGAGATATCGCAAAAAAGAGAAGCACTTGAAAATGTCCTCGTGCCCTACACGGAAAACGAAAACAAAGAGATGATGATGGAAGCGGGCTTTAGCGAAGTCGTAAGTATATTCAAATACGCCAACTTCGCGACATTTTTGGCGATAAAGTAAAATTTGATTTTGTCGAACACTATTTACGCGCCAAAGATGATGAATAGTTTTATGAACAGCCCACACCGCGCCGATTTTTCACTCTTTATTTGGGTGAAAATCTCTAACGGCTATCAAACTCTTTACAGCCGCTTCTCTCGTATCAATAGCGTCGCGTATTTTTTGAAACAAATAGATATTTAATTTAACCGCGTTGAAGCAATGACATTATTACTTCCTTGCGCGCCGACGCAAAAGCGCAAACCGTTTGCTTATACGAACAGGTCGGCTCTGGTCTTCTTTAGGTGGTTGATGACCTTTACTATCTCGTTAAAGCCCATAGGCGCATCTTCGTCTTCGCCCAGCGCTTCGTCCATTTCGTCAAGATAGGCGTCTATCGCCTCTTCGAGCCGCGCTTTTTTTACGCCCGCGAAGTACAAAGCCGCCTCCAGCATATCGGTAAGCTGCAAAGAGATATCTTTGATCTCATTTTGATAATCCTCTATCCCGTAACCTTCGTAACTCATACCGACTCCTCTTTGGATTTTATCAAGTCAACTATCTGATTTTTGACATTTTCATATAAAAAGCTATCGCGAAATCCCGCTATCGCGCCGCCGCTGGCGTTGGGATGTCCGCCGCCGTTGGCAAGTTCCGAGGCTATCTTACTCACATCTACTTTGCCGTTTGCCCTAAAGCTCACGGTCTTCCTTGAAGTCACATCCATAAAAAAATCATAATCGGGATTTTGCACCAAAAAGTCGTTGCCGACGATGGAAACGCCGCCGATATTAAATGTGAGGATGCCTTTGTGACCTTTGTAGACGATGGTCATTTTGTCTTTGAGTTTGATGAGCTGCTCGACATTGTATTTTGAGACGAGATTGCTTAGAGTATCGTTTTTGCCGCTATTGAAAAAGCTCTTTTTTATCGCGTGGATGTTATCTTCAAGCAGTATGTGGGCGTCAGGTTTATCCGTATAAGCCATACTATTTTGCAGCAGGGCGAACATAAACTGGGTATTTGCCTCGTCAAACATTATGCGGTTTAACTCTTTAGAGCTCGCGATGAGATTGAGACACACTTTGCCAAGCTCAAAATCAGCACTATCATCAAGCCAGATATCCACCGCGTTGATAACATCCGCGAGCCTTCCGAGCTGCTTTTTTTCGCCGTAAATCTTAGAGAAAAAGTCGTAAGTTATCTTAGCCGCGCTCCTTGAAGTGTCAAGAAAGTACCACGGATACCTGTTCGCACACTCATTTCCGCTTTGATGGTGGTCTAAAAGCAGCAGTTTTACGGGACTTTTTACCCCTTTTAGTCTCTCTTCAAAGTTCCTTGCCTGATCTAAGGTGAGATTGAGGTCAGTTATGAGGATGACGCTTTTATCGGCTCCGGTGCATTCTATGTCGCTTAAGATTTGGGTGTATCTCTCGTCTATCTCTTTGCCGTAGTTTGAGTTGTAAAATTTTATCTGTCTGAAGTACTGTTTTGTTATGAATTGACAGCCGTAACCGTCAAGGTCTGTGTGCGAGAGGTGAAAAATAGCATACTGCATAGCGTTCCTAACTTGTTTTTGTTATCCGGTCTACTCTTTTACGATATCCCAGAGCGTTATAGTACCTAAAAAATCGTCCACTTTACTCTGAAAACGGTTAAAAAAAGGCCAAATTTTACAATATTCCGCGCGGTTATTAGGGCAGCTGGATATGGAAGGGGCGCACTCAAAAACGATGGTAGGCTTCTTCTCCGCGCACTCTACCACCTCTTTTATCGTAAGTTCTTTGGGGTCTTTAGCGAGGATAAAACCGCCCTTTGCACCTTTAAAAGATTTTAAAACATTCTCTTTTGCCAGACATTGGAGGACTTTTGCTAAAAAGCTTTTTGAGATGCCAAGCTGCGTAGAGAGGGTATCAACATCTTGCGGCGCGTTTCTTTGCGCTATGATTATCAATGAAAGCAGGGCATACTCGCTGGCTTTGGTTAGTAGCATAATTTTTTCCTACATTTTAGATTTTTATTTAAAGATGTAATCTTACTAAAAGTTTCCTATTTTTGGGTTTAATCAGTGCAGTTAATTAGGAGTTTTTTAATCTTTTTTAATCTTATTTTTTGCTTTTATCTGTTTTTTTGGTTTTAATGCTATAATTCCGCTCCCCACATAGGGAAATTTACCAGTCAGGAGGTCAGCAATGGCTTTGGATTCGGCGGCTCGAAAAGAGATTATTCAAAAATTTGCAAGAAAAGAGGGCGACACAGGTTCTCCGGAAGTGCAAATAGCGCTTTTAACAGGTCGTATTGTCTATTTGACAGAACATTTAAAAATCAATGTCAAAGACCACTCGTCCCGTTTAGGACTTTTGAAACTTGTAGGACAAAGAAAACGCCTATTGAAGTATCTTAAAAGTAAAAATTACGCCAAATACCAAGAAGTTATCAAAGA
>JAISQB010000066.1 GCA_031274495.1 Campylobacteraceae bacterium
TGGAGCCGATGAGGAGACTCGAACTCCTGACCTGCGCGTTACGAATGCGCTGCTCTACCGGCTGAGCTACATCGGCTTATCAAAAGCGAGATTATACATAAAAATTACTGTTTTGCATATAAAAAAGAGATTAATTTGTGCATAAACGCACCGCTTTTTCCATACGCGCCAACACCTCTTTCAGCACCACTCTTGGCATCGCGAAGTTGAGCCTTACAAAGCCGTCACCGCCGCCCCCGAAGCTTTTTCCGTCATTTAATACAACGCCGCCTTTTAAAAATAGCTGCCACGCATTCGTGTTTAGCGCACGGCAATCTATCCACGCTAAGTATGTGGCGTCCATATCCAAAAGCCGCAGCGGTGGGCAGTTTTTCACGAACTCTTTTACGATTTGGAGGTTCTCTGCCAGATACTCTTTGACCTCTCTTAGCCACTCGTCCCCGCCCTCGTATGCCGCTTTTGTGGCGGTGAGTGCCAAAAGATTTACGCCGCCGTTGATGTGTCCCATCGACTTTTCAAATCGGGCTCTTAATTTGGCGTTTTCTATCACGGCAAATGAGCTTTGAAGCCCCGCGATATTGAAAGTTTTGCTCGGCGCCATCAGCGTGATGGTCTTATCCGCGATTTGCGGCGAGAGCGAGGCGATGGGGATGTGTTTGGCGTTTTTGTTTAATACAAGCTCTGCGTGTATCTCATCCAAGCAGATGATAAGGTCGTGTTTTAGGGCGATTTCACCGATTTTTAAAAGCTCATCTTTGGTAAAAACCGTCCCGCCCGGATTGTAAGGATTGCAGAGTAAAAATAGCTTGCAATCGGCGTCTATATTTCTCTCAAATTCGTCAAAATCTATACTCCATCTGCCCTCTATCTCCCTCATAGCAACGGCGCGGACTTTGCGGTCCATATTCTCGGGTGCGCTTAGGAAGTAGGGATAGATGGGCGTTGTCGTTATCACACTTTCGTTGGGTTTGAGCATTTTGCACGCTATATTTAAGCTCGCCACGACGCCTGATGTGAATACTAAAGAGTCTTTATCAAAGCTCCAGCCGTGGTATCTTTTTATGAAATTTACTATCGCGTTTTTTGTATCATCGTCTGTGGAAGTGTACCCGAAAATGCCGTGTTTTACCCGCTCCTCAAGCGCCTCTATCACGCATTTTGGCGACTCAAAATCCATATCCGCCACCCACGCGGGGATAGCCTCTTTATACTCTTTATATCGTTCAAGTTTTAGTGCATTTGTGCCGCTTCTATCTATCGTTTTATTAAACATATCCGTCCTTTTATCGCTTTTAAATGGTTGCTTGGATAAAATTTTATCATTATTTGTTTAAAGGAAGAAAATTTGAGAGCATTGATAAGCGTAAGCGACAAGAGCGGAATCACCCAATTTGCGAAGTCTTTAGAAGAGCTTGGGTACGAGATAATCTCCACGGGCGGCACATACAAACTTTTGAAAGAGGAGGGCATTGGAGTCGTCGAAGTAAGCGAAGTGACAAAATTCCCCGAAATGTTTGACGGCAGAGTAAAAACTCTAAATCCCCTTATCCACGGCGGCATTTTACATATACGAGATAACGCCGCACACGCTAAAACCGCGAAAGATTACGGTATCGTGGGGATAGATTTGGTCTGTGTAAATCTCTATCCGTTTAAAGAGACTATAGCTAAAACGGACGATTTTAATGAAATCATCGAAAATATCGACATCGGCGGTCCTGCTATGGTGAGGAGCGCGGCTAAAAATTTCAGCGATGTGATAGTCGTGACGGATATTTTGGATTATGATGTGGTGGTAGAGGCGCTTAAAAATGGGCAAAATAGCTTGGAATTTAGAAGAGATCTAATGATAAAGGCGTATGAGCATACCGCTATGTACGACAGCGCTATAGCCAACTATATGAACAAGCGCTTCAAGGGCGGATTTGGTCAGAAGCAGTTTATTGTGGGCTCCAAAGCATTTGACACGAGATACGGCGAAAACCCTCATCAGCAAGGGGCGCTGTATGAGTTTGACTACTTTTTCACGACAAATTTTAAGATATTAAAAGGCGAAGCCAGCTTTAACAATATGACCGATATCAACTCCGCCGTCAAGATAGCCGCCTCTTTTGGCGACGCTCCTGCCGTTTGTATCGTCAAACACGCCAATCCGTGCGGCTTTGCCATCAAAAATACCCTTTTAGAAAGTTACGAAGAGGCACTCAAATGCGACCCCATCTCAGCATTTGGCGGCGTTGTGGCGGTGAACGGGACTTTGGATGTTGGCTTGGCAAATAAGATAAATGAGATATTTATAGAGGTGATAATCGCCGCAAATGTAACCCCCGAAGCGCTGAAGGTCTTTGAAAGCAAAAAGCGTATCAAAATCTTTTCGCAAGATAGCAAGTACCTCGTACTAAACGGCGACGCGCACGATTTTAAACATATCGACGGCGGTTTTGTCTATCAGGAGAGTGATGCCGTAAGCGATGATGAAGTTAAAAACGCCAAACAGCAGAGCAAGCGTGCTGCCAATAAAGAGGAGTTGAAAGATCTTGAGATAGCCTACAAGATAGCCGCACTCACCAAATCAAACTGCGTGGTTTATGTAAAAAATAGCGCGATGGTAGCTATAGGTATGGGTATGACGAGCAGAGTGGACGCGGCAAAAGCGGCACTTGCTAAGGCAAAAGAGGTAGGGCTTGATGTAAGCGGCGCGGCTCTTGCTTCGGAGGCGTTTTTTCCGTTTAGAGACAGCATAGACGCGGCGGCGAGTGCCGGTGTGAAGGCTATAATAGAGCCGGGCGGAAGCATAAGAGATGATGATGTGATAAAGGCGTGCGATGAGTTTGATATAGCTTTGTATTTTACAGGTGTGCGTCACTTTTTGCATTAAAACTTTGCCGTTATCAAAAAAGCACAAAACGCTTAATAGTGGGGGCTACGGGAGGCTCTCACCTTCTTTTAAGTACTATTTAAGTACAATACCCAGATTTTTTAAGCCTTACAGGAGAACTAATAATGGAAGATGCAAAACGCAGGCGTGTTTTAGTAAAATTTTCAGGCGAAGCGCTTGCAGGCAAGGATAGCTTTGGTATTGATAGCGACATATTGAAATATATCGCGGGCGAAATCCGCTCTTTGGTAGAAGAGGGTATCGAAGTCGGTATCGTAGTGGGCGGCGGCAATATCATACGAGGTGTCAGCGCGGCAAAAGGCGGTATCATCAAACGCACAAGCGGTGACTATATGGGAATGCTCTCCACCGTGATAAACTCTATCGCGATGCAAGAGGCTTTGGAGAGCAGCGGCGTTGATGTAAGGGTGCAGAGCGCGATTAAGATGGAGCAGATATGCGAAACTTTTATTGTGCGAAGAGCCACAAGACATCTGGAGAAAAACCGCGTCGTGATATTTGCTTCGGGTACGGGCAATCCGTTTTTCACGACCGATACGGCGGCTACTTTGAGGGCTATCGAGATTAACGCGGATATGATTATCAAAGCCACAAAAGTGGACGGCATATACGACAAAGACCCGCACAAATTTAAAGACGCTAAAAAACTTAGCACACTCAGCTACGAACACGCGATGAATGACGACATAAAGGTGATGGACGACACCTCTATAGCGCTTGCTAAAGAGAACAACCTACCTATCGTAGTCTTCAATATGTTCAACAAAGGCAATCTGCTCTCTATCATAAAGGGCGATTACTCTACCTGTTCGGTAGTAAAATAGACCAAAATTTCTAAAAAGGATACAAAATGAGAAGCGAACAAATCACAGCAAGAGCCCTAAAAGCCGCAGGCGACGACAGATACAAACTATCCGTGCTTGTTTCAAGAAGAGCAGAGCAATTATCTTTGGGCGCGCAACCGCTAATAGATAATATACAAGATTTAAAACCTGTAGATATAGCTCTAAGAGAGATAGCCGAAGGCAAAATATCTCTTGATGGCATAGAGGAAAAAATCTCCTAACAAAATGGGCACCAATATACTCGACAGCCTTGATGAGCTGCTGAAAAAAATCACTATTTGCAAAAGCATAGATGAAGCTAAAAAGATACTTTTTAGTGAATTCAAAGGCGAGCACGCCAATATAACAAAAGCCATAGAGCTTGCCGTAAAGCAGCACGAAGGGCAGACGAGAAAGTCAGGCGAGCCTTATGTGATACATCCGATATTGGTAGCTTCGATAGTGGCAAGATACGGCGGTGATGAGACTATGGTCATCACGGCTTTATTGCACGATGTGGTCGAGGATACGGCGTTTACTACAGAAGAGGTAGAGCAGATGTTCGGGCAAGACGCCGCCAACCTCGTAGACGGGCTTACTAAAATAATGACCATCAGAGAGGATAAATTAGCCCCTTCAAATTCAAACGAAAATCTTATGAGCTCGGCTATGAACTTTCGCAAAATGCTCGTAGCCTCGATAAGCGATGTGAGAGTTTTAGTCATCAAACTTTGCGATAGACTGCACAATATGATGACGCTAAACGCGCTCCCACCCAATAAACAAAAAAGAATCGCCGAGGAGACCCTCGTAGTTTACGCGCCCATAGCCCATAGGCTGGGCATTTCGTCTATCAAAAACTATCTGGAAGATTACAGTTTTTATTATATTATGCCCGAAGAGCACAAGAAGATAGACGAATATTTGACGGAACACCGACAGCAATTTCAGTTAAGACTCAATCTATTTTTGGACAAAATTCATACGCTTTTTGAGCAAAACGGCTTTAGCGAGAGCGATTATGAGCTTGAAAAGCGCATCAAACACCACTACTCTATCTATATAAAAATGCAGCGCAAGGGTATCAGTATCGAGGAGGTTTTAGACCTTTTGGCGATTAGGATTATCACGAAAGAGACGCTTGACTGTTACAAGGCTCTGGGGATTTTGCACCAGTATTTTAACCCCATCATTTCGCGCTTTAAAGACTATATCGCCATACCAAAAGATAACGGTTATCAGACGATTCATACGACTATATTTGACGACAAATCCATCATCGAAGCGCAAATCCGCACCATTGATATGCACAATGTCGCAGAGTTCGGCGTTGCGGCGCACTGGAAATACAAATACTCAGGCGGCATCAACCCCAAACTCGACTGGCTTACCGAGATAAAAGATAAAGAGGACGAGAGCGAGAATGCGACGGAGTTTTATCAATTTACAAAAGATAGCTACCTATACAGCGAAGATATAGCGGTTTTTTCTCCAAAGGGCGATATCTTTACGCTCTCGCGCGGTGCTACCGTATTAGACTTCGCGTACGAGATACACACCGAGATAGGCTCTCACGCCAAAGAGGCGTATGTGAACCGCCAAAAAGCGCCGCTTCTATCAGAGCTTAAAAACGGCGACATAGTGCGCATAGTTACAAGCGAAGAGCCTATATATAGGTGCAGTTGGGTAAACAGCGTCAAGACAGGCAAAGCAAGAACAGCCATAATGCAAGCGTGCCGCCAAAAGGTGAGAGAGATAAATTACCGCGTGGCTATAGAGATACTTTTGGGCATTTTCAACACAAAAGAGAGCAGGCTTTTGGTGTGGCTCAAAAAAGAGAGACTTGATAAAAAGATAGACAAAGCCGCGACGGATTCAGTGTATCTGCAAGATGTCGTAAACGCTTTAAAGAAATACCCCATAGGCGAAAAGGTGATTTTGCCGTTTTTAAGCCGCAACAAATATCACGTGAGAAAGCAGAAATTTGAAAACATAGTAGTCTACTCAAATCAGAGTGTAAATTCGGTCACTTTTGACTACTGCTGCCACCCAAAAAGGGGCGATGATATCATAGGATTCGGCAAAAAAGGGGATGTGATAGTCCACCACAAGATGTGCGAGCGCGCGGCAAAACTGATAGAATCAAAAGAGCCGATGATATTTGTCAAATGGACAAGGGACGCTCCGGGTCAGTACAAAATGTTAGTGAGCATCGAAAACAAACGAGGCTCTCTGGCGGCATTTTTGGCGTTTTTAGTCAAAATGCAGGTAAATATCCAAACCATAGAGTTAAACAAAGCTGAAGATGGCGCGGTGGAGTATTTTAAAATCGTCATAGAGTTCCCCGAAAATGTACGCGCCGAACATGTAAGAGAGAATATCAAAGAGCGTTATAAGCTACTCGATTTCGTATCTTTAAATGATGTATATAAAACAAGATAAAGGTTAAATTATGGAAGAGCAGATAAAAAAGGCGCTGGAAGAGATAAGAAGAGGAAGTGCCGAAATTATCGACAACGAGAGGGTGGAGGCGTTGGTAAGGGCGTTTTTTGAGAGGGGCGAGAATTTTTATGTAAAAGCCGGATTTGACCCGACTGCGCCGGATTTGCACTTAGGACACACCGTGCTTTTGCAAAAGATGGCAAAGTTGCAGCAATACGGCGCGATAGTGCAGTTTTTGATAGGCGATTTTACAGCGCAGATAGGCGACCCCACAGGCAAAAACGAGACAAGAAAAAAGCTTGATAAAGAGACGGTTTTGCAAAACGCGAAGAGTTACGAAGAGCAAGTTTTTAAAGTTTTAGACCCAAAAAAGACGCAGATACTATTTAACTCCGCTTGGATAAGCGAGCTTGGGACGGCGGGGCTTGTGGAGCTTACGACAACTTTTAGCGTGGCGAGGATGCTTGAGAGAGAGGACTTTGAGAAGCGCTACCGCTCACAAATGCCTATATCTATCAGCGAATTTTTATATCCCCTGTTGCAAGGCTACGATAGCGTCGCCCTAAAAAGCGATATAGAGATGGGCGGCACAGACCAGAAATTCAACCTCCTGATGGGGCGGCAACTGCAAAGAGTTTACGGTGTAGGCAAAGAGCAGGCGGTCATAATGATGCCTCTATTAGAGGGGTTGGACGGCGTAAATAAGATGAGTAAATCTCTTGGGAATTACATCGGTGTAACGGACGAGCCAAACTCTATGTTCGCCAAAACGCTTAGCATTAGTGATGAATTGATGTGGAGATATTATGAACTCTTAAGTGCTAAAAACTTAAACGATATAGCGGTGTTAAAAGAGGGTGTCAAAAACGGTTCGCTTCATCCCAAACTTGTAAAAGAGGATCTTGCCCTTGAGATAACGGCGCGTTTTCACGGCATTGACGCGGCAAAAGAGGCAAAAGAGGAGTTTGACAGAGTGCACAAGCAAAACGCTCTGCCAAGCGACATAAAAGAGTTCAGCCTAAAAGCTCCCGTCTGGATAGCAAAAGCTTTCGTGGATTGCGAGCTTTCGCCCTCCACTTCGCAAGCCAGACGCGACATAGCCTCAGGGGCTGCGAAGCTAAATCAAGATAAGATAAGCGACGAACAATTGCAGCTTGCAAGCGGCGAGTATGTCCTCGGCGTCGGCAGGCGCAAATTTGCAAAATTAAAGGTTATATGATGAATCCACTCAAAATCGGACAACACACGATTGAACTCCCGATAGTGCAGGGCGGTATGGGCATCGGCGTCAGCTGGGACAGGCTCGCGGGCACGGTGAGTTTAGAGGGCGGTTTGGGTATCATAAGCGCGATAGGAACGGGGTATTATCAAAATATGCAATACGCAGCCAAGGTCATCAACTCCCGTCCGTACGACACGCAAAATTTATACTCATTTGAAGCTTTAAAAGAGATAGTTAAAAACGCACGCAAGATATGCGCCCACAAGCCTATCGGCGTAAATATAATGTGCGCCATCAACGACTACAGCAGAGTGGTCGCGGATGCGTGCAAAAGCGGCATAGATATCATCATCTCAGGTGCGGGTCTACCTACCAATCTACCCGAACTCACGAAAAATTTCCCAAATGTAGCCTTAGTGCCGATAGTCTCATCCGCCAAAGCGCTTAAAATCATCTGTAAACGATGGACACAGCGATACGGTCGCGTGCCTGACGCCGTTGTCTTAGAAGGACCCCTAAGCGGCGGACATCAAGGCTTTACATACGAGCAATGCGCGATGGAAGAGTATCAGCTTGAAAACTTAATCGCTCCCGTAAAAGAAGAGATAAGAGAGTGGGGCGACTTTCCGCTTATCGCAGCTGGCGGTATCTGGGATAAAAACGATATAGACAAAGCGATGGCCTTGGGCGCTGACGGCGTACAGATGGGCACGCGCTTTATCGGTACTCACGAGTGTGACGCGGATGAAGTCTTTAAGCAAGTATTGATTGAGGCAAAAAAAGAGGATATACAGCTTTTAAAATCACCCGTAGGATATCCTGCAAGGGGTGTGAGAACCAACCTTATAAATCTCGTAGACAAGAGAGAAGGTCCCGCGATAAAATGCGTCAGCAATTGCGTGACACCGTGCCAAAGAGGCAAAGAGGCAAAAGAGGTCGGATACTGTATCGCCGACCGTCTCGCGGACGCTTGGAAGGGCAAAAGGGAGAGCGGGCTGTTTTTCACGGGCGCGAACGGATATAAATTGAAAGAGATCATAAGCGTTAAAGAGTTGCTGCATAAACTTGTAAACGGAGAATGACAATCAAAAGGCTTATCCTCGCTCTGCTTACGGCTTTGAGTTTTCTTTTCGCATCTCAAGCGGAATTTGATAGTTTTGATAAAAATTTTGCCGGTTATAGCGCCGCGGAAAAAGAGAAAGCCTACGGCGCTATGCAGCATATATATATCAACGCTATTATGGACGGCGATGATAAGCTAAAATACGAAGCCCTAAAGCGCATTGTCAAGGCTTCCAAAGAGTTAAATTACGACAGTGAAACATACGAAAAAGAGTTAAATACACTCGTAAGACTAAATCCGAAGCTAAACTCAAACTTTGTATATGTGCAGTATGTGCCGCCAACGGTAAAAAAACCGCAAAAAGAGCAGAGTGTCGTATTTCCCGCGGATATGGTAAAAGTCCAAGAGAGTAAAAGCACCGCTTCGGCACAGACTACCCCAAAACCGCAAGCCGTTCCCAAACCGCAGACTACTCCAAAACAGCAAACCACCCCCAAACCGCAGAGCGCTCCTAAACCGCAAGTTGCTCCGACACCGCAAAGCGCCAAAAAGCCAAGTAAAGCTTTAGCCCTGCTCTCTACCATAAGTCAAAACGGCGAAAATATCGTCTTTTCGTTTGATAGGGCGTTGGATGAGGGCGATGTAAAAAGTTTCACTCTAAAAACTGACGGCACGGTAAAGTATGTATACGACATCAGCGCGCTAAGGGGCAATGCCACGGACAATATCAAAACGCAGTTAAAAGATGTGAGATTTTCGCAGTTCAACCAAAACACGACCCGCATAGTTTTTGAGAGCCAAAAAGAGATAAATATCGCGCGAAAGATCGTTGATAGCAAGCTCACATTTACGGCAAAAGAGTTTGCCTCTGCGCCCGTTCAAAGCGATAAAACCACCACCGTCACACCGCCACCCGCCGCTACTACCGTATCTATCCAAAAAAAGACCATCGTCATAGACGCGGGACACGGCGGCAGGGACGGCGGCGCGACATATGACAAAAAATATCTGGAGAAAGAGGCCGTTTTACAGATAGCTCTGGCTTTGGGCAAAGAGCTTGAAAAGAGGGGACATAAGATATTTTACACGAGGCAGAGCGATAAATTTTTAAAATTACAGCAAAGAACCAAGATAGCAAACGATAAAAACGCCGATATATTCATCTCCATCCACGCCAATGCCGCGCCCCAATCCGCCAAAGCGGACGACACAAGATGGCAGGGTATAGAGACATTTTTCCTCTCTCCGTCAGATTCGCAGCGCTCCAAAAACGCGGCTGAACTGGAAAACCAATCAGATGTGGAAGAGATGGATTTTTACTCCAAAAGTACATTTTTGAACTTTCTAAACCGCGAAAAAATCATCGCTTCACATAAATTAGCCCTCGACATACAGCGCTACACCCTAAGCTCGGTCAAAAAAAAGTATGAAAAAGTCGTCGACGGAGGCGTAAGAGAAGCCCCATTCTGGGTCCTAACAGGCGCCCAAATGCCCGCAGTCCTCTTGGAAGTGGGCTACATAACCAACAAAACCGACCGAGAGAGAATGTTCGACAAAAACTTCCAACAAGTATTAGCAAGCGGCGTAGCCGACGGGATAGTCTCTTATTTTAGTAAAAATAATAGATGATAATTTTGCAAGGGTTGTATTTAAATCTATAAGCGTGTAGGTATTATGTCTTTATATTTTTCCCACAGACCCAACAAGAGTGAAATGTTCAATTGAACTCAAACTCTATGGCGCCACATCTTTGTCGAAAATCTTTTTAGTTTTGGCAGATATTTATGGCGACAATTGTTTTATCGGTTTGTTTAAAATGAAAGCAATGTAACAGCGCTAAATGTATGAAATCAGATAAAGAGCGGGGGAAGACCCCGCTTTGGTTATTTTTTGTAGTTTTTGATGGCTGCGTCGAGAAGTTTTGCGGCTTCTTCTTTGCTTGCGAAACCTTTTAATTTTACCCATTTGTTGGGTTCTAACATTTTGTATGTTTCAAAGAAATTTTTGATACGGTTGAGTACTGCTTTTGGCAGGTCTTCGTAGCTTGCGATGTTTTCGTATTCGGGGTCTATTTTTGTGGTGGGGACGGCTAAGAGTTTTTCGTCCACTCCACTCTCATCTTCCATTAGTAAAACGCCGATTAGTCTTACGGGTATGACAGAACCTGCTTGCAAAGGGTCGGAATTGACCACCAAAATATCTACAGGGTCGCCGTCGTCTGCCAGCGTTTGGGGTACGAAGCCGTAATTTGCCGGATAAAAGACAGATGAGTAGAGAACTCTATCAACAAATATCGCGCCGCTCTCCTTGTCCAACTCGTACTTTATATGTGAGCCGTAAGGTATCTCAATGAGGGCATTTACTTTATCGGGATTTTGTCCCGCGGGAATTTTATCTAAGTTCATTTTATCTCCTTTAAATTCTTGTTTTTATGAAATTTTCCATATCGTTTACGATGCTATCTATATCTCGCTCGCCGTTGATTTTCTGCAACGCTCTTTTTGTCGTATAGAAGCTTTGAATCGCTCCAAGAGGCTCTAAGTAAACTTTCATACGGTTGTTGAAAACCGTCTCGTTATCATCGCTTCCGCGTGCGCGTCCAAGCACTCTGTCGCGTGCCACTTTTTCGCCCACGCTCACCTCTATGACGCTTACAAGCTGTATCGATTTTTCGCTTTTTAAAAGTTCGTCGAGTCTGTTCATCTGCTCGACTGAGCGCGGATAACCGTCAAGTAAGATAACATCTTTTGGGCTGTTTTTGATAGCCGTGACGATAGTGTTTACGACGATATCAAGAGGCACTAAATTGCCCGCGGATATGTAGCCGTCTATCGTTTTGCCAAGTTCGCTTCTCTTTTCGACCTCAGAACGCAAAAGATCTCCCGTTGAGAAATGGACGATTTTATCGCTATTGTTTCTTGCGATGATACTAGCGTCGGTTGTTTTGCCGCTGCCGGGTGCTCCTATGATTAGAAAGAGTTTCTTCATCTATTTTTCCTTTTTATCACGAATTTTTATACCAAGTTCACGAAGCTGTTCAGGTGAAACTGCGCTTGGAGCCTGCGTTAAAGGGCATTGCGCGCGCTGCGTTTTTGGGAACGCTATCACATCGCGGATGCTCTCGCTTTTGCTAAGCAACATCATAAGTCTGTCAAATCCTATGGCGATTCCACCGTGCGGCGGAGCGCCGTATTTTAGGGCGTCAAGTAAGAATGAAAATTTATCGTCAGCCTCTTCTTTTGAGATACCAAGGATGTTAAACACCTTCTCTTGAACATCTTTTTTGTGGATTCTTATGCTCCCGCCTCCGAGCTCAACGCCGTTTAAGACGACATCGTGAGCTATGGATGTGATATCTTCAAGCTCTTTGGCGTCTATATTGTTGGGCATTGTGAAAGGGTGGTGCATAGCTTTGACTTTTCCCTCTTCAACTTCAAACATCTCAAAATCAAGCACCCACAAAAAGTTAAACTCATCTGGATTTGCGAGATTTAATCTATTGGCTACTTCGATTCTTAATCTTCCCATATAATCAAGAACTGTTTTTTTGGCTCCTGCGCCGAAGAAAACTATATCATCAACTTCTAAATTTGTCCTTTTAATCAGTTCATTAATTGATTTCTCACTCATAAACTTAAGTAAAGGTCCCTTAAGCCCATTCTCTTTCATCTGAAAGTATCCAAGCCCTTTTGCGCCAAATTTTCCTACGAAATCTTCCAACTCTTTTAGATGTTTTCTGGAGAAAAATGTGTCGCCTTTTGGAACTTTAAGCGCTTTTATGCGGTTTTTCTTCGTATCTTTTGCAATGGAACTAAAAACTTCGCTTGAGGAGTCCAAAAATAGATCCGCCGCCTCAACCATCGCCAAGTCATATCTAAGGTCCGGCTTATCGGAGCCGTAAAGTTCCATAGCGTCTTTAAAACTCATCCTTGGAAACGGCGTTTTTATCTCGTGTCCGCACGCGCCAAATATCGACTTTAATAGCTTTTCAGCGACATTTAATATATCCTCTTGCTCGCAAAAACTCATCTCGATATCTATCTGCGTAAATTCGGGCTGCCTGTCGGCTCTTAAATCCTCATCTCTAAAGCATTTTGCTATCTGAAAATATCTATCAAATCCCGAACACATCAAAAGCTGTTTAAAAAGCTGCGGTGATTGCGGAAGCGCGTAAAATTCGCCGTTATAAATGCGGCTTGGCACGAGATAATCCCTCGCGCCCTCAGGCGTGGCTTTCGTTAATATCGGCGTCTCCACCTCCAAAAATCCAAGCTCATCTAAAGCGTTTCTAGCCGCCACAGCAGCTTTGCTTCGCAGTTTAAAAGTCTCATACGCCTTTTTATTTCTAAGGTCTAAAAATCTATACTTAAGCCTTATCTCTTCGCCCACATTTGGGTCGGCTATCACAAATGGCAGTGGTTCGCTTGCGTTTTCTATGATAAGCTCTTTGACGATGACTTCAATAGCGCCCGTTTTAAGCTTGGGATTTACCAACCCTTCACCCCTCAATCTAACCGTGCCGATAGCCTTTAAAACATACTCATCCCTCACGCTTGAAGCTATCTTGTGAGCGTCTATGCTATCTTTGGGGTCACAGACCAGTTGAATCAAGCCTGTATTGTCTCTCAAATCTATAAAAATAACGCCGCCGTGGTCTCTGTAGCTGTTCGCCCAGCCACAAAGCGTAACTTCCCGTCCCAAATCGCTCTCATTTAGATGTGTACAATAGTGACTTCTCAAAATAGTTTTCCTTTTTATCCGCTGTAGTTTTTAAAAAACAGATAGTATATCAAAGTTGAGCTTTTTTATTCCTAAGAACTGCCCCGTATGCCAAGTCGATTATACCGACAAAAGGTAAAATATATACTACAGCCGTAATTTATCGCTAAACAAAAAAATGGTACTATTTTCGTTTCAATTAAGGGCTTTTGATGAATTTTTACCAGTATAAAGATGGTTACAGATATACAAGCGATGTGATGTTTTTGTATGATTTCGCGCGCGTTTTCAGACCAAAAGGGAGCATGCTTGATGTGGGGTGCGGGTGCGGTATTTTGGGGCTTTTGCTAAAGCGCGATTTTCCATCTATAGATTTGACGCTTATAGATATCCAAGAGGAGCATCTCTTTTTGGCGGATAAAAATAGAAACGCCAACGGTTTGGAAGCGGAACTTATCGCGGGGGATTTTGCAAATTATGAATTCAATCAAAAGTTTGACTACATCGTATCAAATCCCCCTTTTTACCACGAATTTACAAAAAAAAGCGAAGACAAGAGGCTTTTGATGAGCCGCTATGCCGATTTTTTGCCGCTTAAGAGTCTCTTTGTTGCTGTGGGAAAAAATCTCAAACCAAAAGGCTCTTTTATCTTTTGCTATGACGCGAGGCAGTTGGAGGATATATTTATCGCGTGCAAAGAGGCAAAGCTTAGAGTCTGCGATATCTGCTTTGTGCATCCGAAAGAGGGCAGGGAGGCATTGCTGGTGCTTATCCACGTAAAAAAAGGTTCGAACTCATATGCCAAAATCCACACGCCAATATTCGTATTTGACCAAGAAAATTACACAAAAAAGGCAAAAGAGATTTTTGTAACCGCCGATAGCAGGAGTATAGATTGCGAATAATCAAGCGCGAGGGGTTTTCTTACGCATTTGACGCGGACGCGTGCGTTTTATGCAAAGGTAAGTGCTGCACGGGTAAAAGCGGATATATTTGGGTGAAAAAAGAGGAAATTTTAGCGTTGGCGGCGTTTTTTGGGATAAAAGAAGATGAATTTATACTACAATATCTCTCTAAAATCGGATTTCGTTATACTCTTAAAGAGATGCCTTTTAAAGATGGATTTGCGTGCGTGCTGTTTGACGCCAAGAGCAACGGCTGCAAGGCTTACGAAGCAAGACCGTCGCAGTGTAGAAGCTTCCCTTTTTGGGAGCATTACAGTCTAAAAGAGTTGGAGGATGAATGTATAGGTGTATTGCCGCTATAGTTTTACTGTTTATAATGTGCGGCGTTGGCTTAGCCAACCAGACAAACCAGACGAACCAAACCGGCGTCAAGCAGAGGTTTGAGGGGGAAGACTTGCTGATATTGCAAGCTTTGGACGCGCAAAGAAGATACGATCACAACACTTCCGCCACGCTGTACAAAGAGCTTTATGAAAGGACAGATGATGGGGTATATCTAAAAAACGCCGTGCAACTTTTTTTGTCCGCCGGCAATTGGCAAGAGAGCGAACCGCTAATCAAAGAAGGGCTTAAAACTTACAAAGACGACAACGATTACGAGCGTTTTTACATAGCGATGGCTGTCAATAAAGGCGATATAACTTCAGCGCTAAAAAAAGCCGAAAAACTCATAAAGCGCGAAAAAACGGCGCAAAATATGCAACTTATGGGTGTCATATATATGTATCAGCAAAAGTACGATATGGCATTAAAATATTTTGAAGGGGCGCACCAACTCTCCCCAAATGAGCAGACTCTGGTGCAGATGGCAGATATATATATAAAATTAGGTCAAACAAGTAAAGCGATAGCGCAGCTTGAAACTTACGCGAGACTAAACGGATGCACAAGATTTGTCTGCTACAAACTGATAGATATTTACGGCAAAGATAAAAATATAAACGGACTTTTAAATGTCTACAAAAAACTCTACGCGGCTTTTAAAACCGACGCGGACGCGCAGAAGATTTTTGAGATATTGATGTTTCAAAACAAACAAAAAGAGGCGGTGGAGTTTTTGGAGAGCAGCGGCGCAAACCCCGACCTCTTGATAGATATGTACCTTTTTCAAAAGCAATATGACAAGGCGATAGATTTGGCAGACACGCTATATCAAGAGACCAACGACAGCGAATATCTTTTGAAGATAGCCATTTACGAGTATGAGGGGGCGGCGAATAAAACTAATGTGTTAAAGTCCGTATCGGCGAAATTTGAACGCTCCATTAGTAATGAGAGCGATGCTTTATATCTGAACTATTACGGTTATCTTTTGATAGACCACGATATAAATGTCGCCAAAGGTATAGATTTGGTCAAAAAAGCGCTCAAAATCGAACCCGATTCGCCGTATTATCAAGACTCGCTTGCGTGGGGATTTTACAAACAAAACAGATGCCAAGAGGCGCAAAATATAATGCAAAAAGTGCTTGAAAAGTTAAATGATAAAGAGGTATTAGACCACTTTGACGCGATAAAATCGTGCACGATAAAAGAGAGCAAATGATATTAGACGATATAATCAAAAAAACAAAAGAGGATTTAGATAGACGCAAGAGCGATTTTCCTATGGAGTGGCTCGGACGCAGCCTATCTTACAACAACTTCGTACCGCGTGATGTGAAGCCATATCTGCGCCGTACGAAAGAGAACCCCTATCGTATCATCGCGGAGGTGAAAAAAGCGAGCCCCAGCAAAGGCATCATAAGAGAGGACTTTGACCCTATAAGCATCGCGCAAGCCTATGAAGCGGGGGGCGCGGACGCTCTTTCGGTATTGACAGAACCCCATTTTTTTAAGGGCAAGCTTGAATGCTTGACGCAAATCCGCCGTTTTGTTAGTACGCCGCTACTACGCAAAGATTTTATCGTTGATGAGTATCAGGTGCTGGAGGCGAGTGTTTACGGGGCGGATTTTGTGCTTTTGATAGCAATGGCGCTGGATAAAAAGACTCTTAGCTCTTTGCTTGAATTTGCCAGACGACTGGGGCTTGAAGCGCTCGTGGAGATACACGACAAAACAGACCTTTTAAAAGCCGTCGCGGCGGGGGCTGATATCATCGGTATCAACCACAGAAATCTTGAAACATTTGAGATGGATATGAGCCTTAGCCAAAAGTTGTTGCCGCTTATCCCCAAAGGCAAAATCATAGTCGCCGAGAGCGGGCTAAACGACAAGGCAACGATAGAAAATCTCTCAAAAGAGGGGATAGACGCGTTTTTGATAGGTGAACACTTTATGCGTCAAGATGACATCGCGGGCGCGGTGCGAAAGTTAAAAGAGATTTAAATTTGGCAAAAGAACGCGAAAAACAGATATATATCATAACGGTGGTAGGCTCTATCATCAATATTTTTTTAGTCGCGATAAAATTCATAGCAGGATTCCTCGGCAACTCCCACGCTATGGTCGCGGACGCCGTGCATTCGCTTTCGGATTTGGTGACGGATGTTATCGTATTGGCGTTCGTCAAGCTCTCATCCCGCCCAAGCGACCACGACCACGCGTACGGGCACGGCAAATTTGAAACGCTTGCCGCCTCCATAGTGGGATTTATACTTTTTCTTGTCGGCGCGGTGATATTTTATGACGGCGCAAGATTAGTAGCGGCGTATTTGAGAGGCGAAATTTTGCACGAGCCAAAAATGGTAGCTTTTTGGGTCGCGCTCATATCCATAGCGTCAAAAGAGGCGCTCTACCAGTGGACATACATAAAGGGCAGGGCGGTAAAAAGCTCAGTCGTTATGGCAAACGCGTGGCACCATAGGTCGGATGCGTTCTCATCTATAGCCGCCGCTATCGGTATCGGTGGAGCTATATTTTTGGGAGAGAAATGGCGCGTATTGGACCCTATAATGGCTATCGCGGTGAGCATATTTATCATTGTCATCGCTCTAAAATTTATCAAATCATCCGTTGACGAGTTGCTTGAAAAATCGCTCCCCCAAGAGATGCAAGATGAGATAATGTCCACCATCAACGAGGTACACGGCGTAAACGACCCCCACGCCCTAAAAACCCGCAAAATCGGCAGCAATATCGCCATAGAGATGCACCTAAGATTTGACCCTGACACAACAGTCAAGGCGGCGCACGATATAGCCACCGAGGTAGAAGATAAACTCAAAACCAAATACGGTCCCGACACGCACGTCATCACGCATATAGAGACCTTTGAAGATTAATTTCCCGTCCATATTGCACCGCTTTCAGTCATAATTGTGTTAGTTTTTTTAATTAAAGTACAAGTATAGGTATGCAAAAATGATATTTTGCTTTTTGGTTAAATAGCAGAATATCATAAATTAGGGGTAGATTTATGAAAAAGATTTTACCAAACTTTACGACCGCAACAACATCAATACCCCAAAATTACCAGCGGTAATATTTTAGCAACAAGGGGAAATAAATGGACCACATCTTCAAACAAATAATCGCCGATTTAGCCTCCAACGATGTCAGAGGTGCCGACGCCGCCAATCTTGCAAGTATGATTTATCAAGCTAACGAAAACTACGATGCCATTAGCGCGCAAGAGAGGAGTGAATTGATAGAAAACTATGTGGATTTGTATTGGTTTCATAAAATGCAGAAGAGATAAGCTTCAAGAATCTAACACAAAAATATACTTTATACAATCAACTACTAAAATATAAAATAAATTCAAATAAATACACAAGTTGGTACATATATGGATACTTAAGATGGTATAATATTATGATTTATAATTTTTATATTAAATAAGGCTATACATATGTTCATCAAAAACAGATTGCTTGAAATTGATGAAAAAGATATTTTTATTGAAGATAAGCTCAGACGAGAAATTGCAATAAAAAATCTTGCATCATTTATTGGAAAGACAACGGAATCTTTTGTATTTGCCATTAATGCAAATTGGGGTATGGGCAAAACCACTTTTGTAAAAATGTTAAAAGCGTACCTTAAAAAAGAATTTAATACACAAAGTATCTATTTTAGTGCATGGGAAAACGACTTTTTAAATGAGCCATTACTTGCTATTTTAGGAGAAATTCAAGATTATATAGATAAAAATAATAAGCATAAAAAGATTTACCGGCAAGTTGAAAAAGTCAAAGAACTTGCAAAGCAAGTTACAAAAGCAGCATTGCCCACTTTGCTTAAAAACTTACCATATTTAGGAGAACCCGCTAAAGATATATTAAGTGTCATAGGTGCGGAGTTGTTAAATAGCTACTCTAAAGAAAAAGATATTATGCAAAAATTTAAAGAAGCTCTAAATTCATTATTAGATCAAATTGATAAAGATAGACCATTTGTTATATTTATTGATGAGCTTGACCGATGTCGACCACTATATGCGATAGGACTACTTGAAAAAATAAAACATGTCTTTAATGTTGACAAATTAGTTTTTGTATTATCTATTGACAAACATCAGTTGTCTGAATCCATAAAATCTCAATATGGAAACATTGATACCGATAATTATCTAAGACGTTTTATAAATTTAGAATTTAATTTAAAAAATCCAAGCATTGAAGATTTTTGTGACTACTTATATACAACTGTTTACAAAATAGATGATAATTTATATTCAAGATATACACCAGTGAATATTGATTCTCTGATAGAGCCTCTTGGAATAATAAAATTTTTATCACAATCCTTCAAATTAAGTTTAAGAGAGACTGAGCAGCTGTTTACATATATATGTTTAATTTCAAAAACTTTAGATATAAAAAAATCAGCAATTAATAATAAATATTTTTTTATATCATGCGTAATTGTCATATATATAGAACATAGATATTATCAGCAGTTTTTTAAATTGCTCAACTCAAATATACATAAAAATATGATTGATGAATTTTTACAACAGATGCTTGGAGATGACTATGGTAAAAAACAAACAGATGAAATTAAAGCGATACTACTATTTTTATTAAGTAAAAAATCATCATTTAGCATTAATGATGTTTTAAATAATTTTGATGAAGAGTTTAGTGTTTTACATGAGGACTTGAATAATTTGCATAAAGAATATGAGGAGTTATCTATCGAAAAAAAATTGCTACAGGATAAAATAGAAAAACTTAATAATTTGGCTAAAATCATTCGACAAATACAGCAAAAAACAATAGTATTTGACTTGGAAAAAGTTTTAAGCCATATTGAATTTTTAAATAGTATAGAATAATTAATATGTTTTAGTTATATTGCATCTCAAAAATCCAACACCGGCGTCTTTTCGCTTAGTCTTATCGCCTCTTTGACGGCGTTTGTGTAGCTTTTGGTAGAGGGGGTTTTGTTTTTGTAGGCTATGTCGAAGGCGGTGCCGTGGTCGGGGGAGGTGCGGACTATGGGGAGTCCTAAGGTTATGTTTACGCTCTCTTCAAAATAGAGGGCTTTTAGCGGTATTAAGCCTTGGTCGTGGTACATACAGACGAAATGGCGGCATTTGGCGCGGGATTTGTCGGTGAAGGCGATGTCGGGCACAAGCGGTCCAAAAAATATCTCCCTGCCCATCTCTTCGTTGGCTCTGTTTATCGCTTTTGCTATTTTTATCTCTTCGTCTCCTATAACCCCGCCATCCCCGGCGTGAGGATTTAATCCCAAAACGCCGATGTGACCGACTCTTAGGGATTCGTATGTTGTGATTAAAAATCTATGTAAAATCTTTGTTTTGATGTGGTCGCTCACCTCTTTTAGCGGTATGTGGTGCGTAAAAAGTATCGTAAAAAGCTCTTTGCAGCCAAGCATCATAATGGCTTCACATCCGAGCATATCTTCAAGCGCGTCGGTGTGTCCTTTGTAGACGATGCCGGCGAGATTCCAAGCCTCTTTGTTGATGGGCAGCGTTACGATGGCGTCGGCGTTGCCTGTTTTGGCGAGGGCTACTGCCGTTGTAAAAGAGTCAAATGAGGCTTCTCCCGCTTTGGCGCAGACGACTGAGGGCTTTATCTCGTAAGCTTCCCCGCACTCTTCGGTGATAAAATCCATAGGCACATTTAAGCCTAGCAGCGCCGCGCCCCACTGCAGCACCGTCTCATTCACGCAATATATCGGACGGCAGATACTCTTTATCTCATCGTGAGCCCTCAGCGCTATCTCAAGCCCTATGCCGTTCAAATCCCCGATACTTATCGCGATTTTTTTCATCTGATAGCCTCTTGCATTTTTGTTACCGCCTCTTCAAGCCCCCAAAAAACGCTTCTTGCTATGATACTTTGACCGATATTGAGCTCTTTTATGCTTTTGATTTCGGCTATATTTTTTACATTGTAGTAGTTCAGTCCGTGCCCCGCGGCGACTAAAAGTCCTAACTTTTCGGCTTCCGTGGCGGCGTTGATGATCTCTTTTATCGACCTTTCCAACAGAGCGCGCAATTTATCAAAGCCAAATTCAAGCTCTTTTATGGAGTTGTGAGTGTATCTTAAGTTGGTATTGAGCATAGCGTAGATGTTGGCGTATCTGCCTGTGTGGAGCTCTATCCACTTGGCGTTTAGCGCGGATGAGATATTTACCGCTTCCAAATCTGGGTCGATAAATAAAGATACATCAATACCCTCTTTTTTAAATCTCTCACCGATAATCTGAAGCTTATCAAAATACCTCTTCACATCAAGCCCCCCCTCAGTCGTCACCTCTTCACGCTTTTCGGGCACTATCGTAACGCGCGCGGGGTGGGCTTTGAGGGCTATCTCTACGATATCATCGGACAAAGAACACTCAAGATTGACGGGCAGATAGGCGTTTTTTATAATGGCAAACAGGTCGTTGTCGTGGATATGGCGTCTATCTTCGCGCAAATGGATGGTGATCTGGTCTACGCCGCACTTTTTCAAGATCGGCAGAGCGTCCAGCGGGTTGGGGTCGTTCGTTTTTCTGGCTTCTCTAAGATAAGCGATATGGTCAATATTTACGCCAAGCAGCAAAGTAGTATCCTTAAATGTTAATTCAAAGCGTAATTATATCAGAATAATATTGTGTTTTATATGGCAGCGTGGGGCGGGGGAAATATTTCCGAAATGAAACAAAAGATGTACAAAAAAGGCTATTTTTATATTTAATATAAGAAGTTCAGCCTTTTTTAGTTATAATCTAACCCTTTAATTATGAGGAGTTGTAATGGATATCAGCGGTTCGCAAATGATAATTGAATCGTTACATAAAGAGCAAGTAGATGTCGTTTTCGGTTACCCCGGAGGCGCTATACTTAATGTCTATGACGAGCTTTACAAACAGAGATATTTCGAACATATACTCACTCGTCACGAACAAGCCGCGGTTCACGCCGCAGACGGATACGCAAGAGCTTCCGGCAAAGTCGGGGTGGCGCTGGTGACAAGCGGACCCGGATTTACAAATGCCGTGACAGGACTTGCCACAGCTTATATGGACTCCATACCTCTGATCTTGATAAGCGCGCAAGTCGCCATCAGTATGATAGGCACAGACGCGTTTCAAGAGATAGACGCCGTGGGTATAAGCCGTCCGTGTGTTAAGCACAACTATCTTGTAAGAAGCGTCGAAGAGCTGCCGCGCATACTAAAAGAGGCGTTTTATATAGCACAGACGGGAAGACCCGGACCCGTGCATATAGATGTGCCAAAAGATGTGACGGCGAGTATCGGCAAATTTATATATCCCGACGAGATAACTATGCAGACATATAAGCCCACATACAAGGGCAATTCGCGCCAGATAAAAAAGGCTATAGAGGTCATCCAAAAATCAAAACGACCGATATTTTATCTTGGAGGCGGTATCGTAAGTTCGGGCGCCAGTGAATTGGTGCGAAAATTTACGAAGCTTACAGGCATACCCGCGGTAGAAACGCTGATGGCAAGAGGCGTTTTGCGCTATGATGATCCGCTGCTTCTTGGTATGGTAGGTATGCACGGGACTTATGCGGCAAATATGGGTATGAGCGAAGCTGATTTGATGATAGCTTTGGGGACGAGATTTGACGATAGAGTTACGGGCAAGCTTAGCGAATTTGCAAAACACGCCAAAATCATCCACGTAGATATAGACCCAAGCTCCATCGGCAAACTTGTAGATATAGACTATCCGATAGTGGGCGATGTAAAAAATGTTTTGGAGGCTATGCTGGAGATAAGCGGTGAGATAAAAGAGGCAAATTACGCCCCGTGGCGCGACACGCTTGAGCGCTACCGCAACATCCACCCTTTAAAATATGACGACTCGGACAAAGTCTTAAAACCGCAGTGGGTCATAGAGTATGTCGGCAAAACGCTGGGCGATAGCGCTATCATCACGACGGATGTCGGACAACATCAGATGTGGACGGCGCAGTTTTATCCGTTTGAGCGACCAAGACAGCTTGTAACAAGCGGCGGGCTTGGCACTATGGGATTTGGCTTGCCCGCGGCGATGGGGGTCAAAAAGGCGGTAAACGATAAGATTTCGATTAACTTTGTCGGTGACGGCAGCTTTTTGATGAATATACAAGAGCTGATGACGGCGTCTGTGTCGAAGATCCCTGTTGTAAATATCATCTTAAATAATAGATTTTTAGGTATGGTGCGCCAGTGGCAGACATTTTTTTACGGCAAACGCTACTCTTCTACCGACCTTGAGGCGCAGCCTGATTTTGTAAAAATGGCTGAGAGCTTTGGCTGTAACGGCTTTTTGGTCACGACAAAAGATGAGTTTAAAAAGGCGCTGGATTTTGCGATAAAGAGCGATAAGCTATCTGTCATAGATGTCCGCATAGATAGATTTGAGAATGTTTTGCCGATGGTTCCCGCGGGCGGGTCGCTTTATAATATGATGTTGGAATATAAGGAATAGATATGGAAGAGATTAGACGCGTTATTTCCGTTATCGTTTTAAATGAGCACGGCGTTTTGTCGCGTATTTCGGGACTTTTCGCAGGGCGCGGGTACAATATAGACTCACTCACGGTAGCCCCCATACCCAACACAAACCTATCCCGCCTTACGATCGTAACATCGGGCAGCCAAAGAGTGCTTGAACAGATAGTAAAACAGTTGCATAAACTCATCCCCACCTATAAAGTCATAGAGTCAGGAGAGTTTGTGGAAAAAGAGATGGCATTAGTCAAAATACCCTTATCGGAGCGATTTGACGGACTTGACGCGATGCTAAAAGCTTACAACGGCGTCATCGCGAACAGCGGTGAGGATTATATAGTCGTTATGGTCGCGGACGATACGGCAAGGGTCGCGGGCTTTTTAAAAGCTATCAAAAAATACAACCCTATAGATATCGTCCGCGGCGGTTCTGTGGCTATGGATATACAATGAAATTGTCTGATTTGTGCAAAGAGTTCTCGTGGAAATATGAGGGTGAAGATAGAGAGATAACAGGACTTCAAACGTTGGAAAATGCCGCATCCGAACATATCGTCTATCTTGAAAATGAAAAACTTTTAGAAAGCCTTAAAAATACAAAAGCGGGCGCGGCGATAGTATACGAAAAGCTTAAAACATCCGTCCCCAAAGGCTGTGCCGTCGTCTTAAGCGACAATCCGCACCTTAGTATGGCGTTTTTAAGCTCTATTTTTGCGCCCAAAATCGTCAACTCCACCGACAAAAAGCCGCTCATTGATAAAAGCGCGCTCATAATGCCAAACGCCCACATCGGCAACGGCTCGGTCATAGAGGCAAATGTCACGATAATGGCAGGGGCTTACATAGGCGAAAATGTCACAGTAGGCGAGGGGACGATAATACACCCCAACGCCGTAGTGTACAACAACTCCGTCATAGGCAAAAGATGCCATCTGTTGGCGAACTGCGTCATCGGCAGCGACGGTTTTGGCTACGCGCACACGAAAGATGGCAGACATATCAAAATCCACCATCTGGGCAACGCCGTGCTGGAAGACGATGTGGAGATAGGCGCGTGTACGACTGTGGACAGAGCGGTCTTTGGCTCGACTATCATCAAGCGCGGCACAAAGGTAGACAACCTCGTCCAAATCGCGCACAACTGCGCTCTGGGTGAAAACTGCCTTATGGTTTCGCAAGCTGGATTGGCAGGCTCAACAACGCTTGGCAGAAATGTCATTATGGGCGGACAAAGCGCAACGGCAGGACATCTGAAAGTCGGTGATTTCGCGATGGTCGCCGCCCGCGGCGGAGTCACCAAATCACTCGAAGGCGGCAAAGTATACGGCGGATTTCCGATAATGCTCCACAAAGAGTGGCTAAAAGCGCAAGCCAAATTGGCGAGATTTTTCAAAAGCGATAAGATTTAAGAAATTTTTATAGACTCTCCCCGGTCACTCCCGCGCAGCACTAACTCTGACGAAAAGTATAAGCGCGGGAGTTATCTTATAGCACAAACCAAGAGAGCGTAACTTTACATTTGAGGAGGTTGCGCTTTTTACTTTTTAA
>JAISQB010000078.1 GCA_031274495.1 Campylobacteraceae bacterium
CTCAAAAACCTCCGTCGTTATCTCTTGCAAACAGACCTCTTTGCCCTCTCTTGCCAAGTCGTACGCCCTCTTGCCGTCTATATGTTTGGCGCTGAATTTGGGCGGCGTGTAGGTGATAGTGCCTGTAAGTTTTGCCGCGTGACGCCTTATCTCTTCTATATCAAACGGCTCCAACTCTTTCACGCTTGTTACAAACTCCATATCCAACGACTCGCTTTTTGCGCCAAGCCAGAGCACCGCCTCGTATCTTTTGGGTGTCTTTTTCAAAAAGCGAAATAGTTTCGTATACTGCCCAAAAGCCACTATCAAAACGCCCTGCGCGTTTACATCAAGCGTCCCCGAGTAACCTGCCTTTTTGACGCCGTACTTTTTCTTAAGAGAACTTAAAAACTTACTGCACGAGATACCACACGGTTTATCCGCGACGAAGAGTAGATTTTCGCTCAAATTTTCTCCACAAATGTACTTAAGATATCGCGTTTATCGCCGCCGAAGTTGATGCGTAGTTTGCACTCTTTTTTCACCCTCGTCACCTCTGTCACTCTGCCGATACCAAATATCTTGTGTTTGATAAGGTCGCCTTTTTTAAACTCCGAACTCTTTTCAAGTATCAAGCCGCCACCGCAAACCCCCGCTTCATTTAAAAAGCGGCTCTTCGTCAAATCGGTCCTTTTTCCTTTATAAAAACGGCTCTCCGAACAGCTAAGGGTCAGCTCCTTTTTCGCTCTCGTGATGGCGACATAGCCAAGCCTTCGCTCCTCTTCTATGTCGTTTGACTCTCCGATAAGCGGGAAAAATCCCTCCTCCAGCCCGATAACAAAAAGATATTCAAACTCCAACCCCTTGCTGGCGTGCACGCTCATAATGTTAATGCTATCGCCGCCTATCTGGTCTTGCTCGCTTTGCAGGGCTATCTCGTTCAAAAACAGGTCTATCGTGGCTTCGGGGTTTTGTTTGATATAGTCTCTGAAAAGTCCGAAAAATTCGTCGATGTTTAAGATGCGCTCAACGGAGTCGGGAAGCTCTTTGTAGTACTGCCTGATGCCAAAAATCCGCTCTATCTCATCTATCAAATCATAAGAGCTGTTATTCGAGATAGCCATAATGCTCTCTACGCCATCCAAAAACTCCATCAACTTTTCGTATGATTTTTTGGAGACGGTATCTCTTAAAACATCAGCGTTTTGGCGCATAAAGTCGTATACGGAGAGCTTTGCCGTGTTGGCGAGGTAGGCGATTTTGTCTAAGGTCACTTTGCCAAGCCCTCTTTTGGGGCGGTTGATGACGCGCAGGAGCGAAAAATCGTCGTGCGGGTTGATGACTATCCTAAGATAACTTATCAAATCTTTTATCTCCGCCCTTTCGTAAAACTTCACGCCGCCTACCATTTTGAACGGTATGCGCATACGGTTTAGACCCTCTTCCAAAGAGCGCGAGAGGGCGTTTATGCGGTAGAGGATGGCTATCTCTTTTGGATTTACGCCGCTGTCTATGAGCTGTCTGACGCGCAAAGCCACGGCGGAGGCTTCTTGATTTTCATCCGAAGACTCCATAAATTGCACGGCTTTGCCTTTGCCTTTTGTGCTTTTTAAGACTTTGCCGAGCCTTGAGCGGTTGTGCTCTATGAGGTCGTTTGCCGCGCGCAAAATCTCATCTGTGGAGCGGTAGTTGTACTCTAACTTGATAATGGTCGTATTGTCGAACATTTGCGAAAATTCGAGTATATTTTTGATATTCGCCCCGCGCCATCCGTAGATGCTCTGGTCATCGTCACCCACTACGCAGATATTTGAGTGGGCGTAGCAGAGTTTTTTTAAGAGCCTATACTGCAAATCGTTCGTATCTTGGTACTCGTCTACCATTATATATTGATAACGGTTGCTTATCTCTTCACACAGCTCTTGGTCTTCGTCCAAAATCTTATATGTGAGCGTGAGCAAGTCGTCAAAATCGACAAGGTTGTTTTGCAAGAGATATGCTTCGTAGCGCTCATAAAGCGAGGCTATGATTTCGTAGTGTTTGCCCTCCGCTTGCTCTTTGGCGAGGTCGGGGGTGATGAAGGAGTTTTTGTAGCGTGAGATTTCATTTGAGACGACGGATGTGGGCATCTCTATCTCAAAACTTTTTAAAATGCGCTTTTTGTCGTCGCTGTCTATGACGATGAAGTTATTTTTGCGACCTAAGCGGTTAATGTAAAATTTTAAAAAAAGCAGTCCGAATTTATGAAAAGTGCACAAAAGCGGCGGGTAGATGATCTTCAAATCCGCACTCCGCAAAAGCGAAAGCGCTCTTTCTCTCATCTCGTTGGCGGCTTTGTTGGTAAATGTCAAAGTCAGCGTATTTGCGGGGTCTATACCCACAACGCCCACAAGATAAGCAAGGCGCGAAGTGATGGTTTTTGTCTTACCGCTTCCGGCACCCGCCAATATCAAAACAGGATCGTCTATCTTTTTCACAGCCTCAAGCTGCGATTCGTTCAAGGCACTTAAAATATTCTGCATTGCTCAACTTTTAAAATTTTATAAAATAGATAAGATTGTACCAAAAAAATATTTAAAAACCGTTTTTTGGCAAGGGGGGCGCTTTTTGCTACATTTTATCAGCTTTGGGATATAATAAAAAATTACATAAAAACAGCATTAGGAGTTAAATATGGGCGATTTGAACAACCCCGAAATGTATCTAAACAGGGAGATTTCTTGGCTTCATTTTAACACGCGTGTTCTGAATGAATCACTCAAAAAAGAGTTGCCGCTGCTTGAGAGGCTGAAATTTTTGGCTATATATATCACCAATCTTGATGAATTTTATATGATAAGGGTGGCAGGGTTGAAGCAGTTGTTGCAGGCGGGTATCGTGACTACGGGCAACGACCAGCAGACGACGCTTGAACAGCTGCGCGTCATACGCGAATATGTCACAAGTGAAAAAGATGTGCTTGAGACAAGCTACAACGAGATAATCCAAGAGTTGTCAAAAGAGAATCTTTTCATCTCAAAATACAGCCAAGCCAGTCGCGAGTTGCAGATAAAGGCGGATGAGTTTTTCTTCTCAAACATCTTCCCCGTCATCGTCCCCATCGCAGTTGACTCGACACACCCCTTTCCGCACCTAAATAACCTCAGCTTCGCGCTTGCGGTAAAGCTGCAAGACTCCGAAAACGGCAAGATAAAATATGGAATGATAAGGATCCCAAGGGTACTGCCAAGATTTTACAAAGCAAACGGCAATGTCTATATACCCATAGAGTCCATCGTCAAATGGCACGTAGAGGATATCTTCCCGGGCTACGCGCTCATCGCTTCGGCGCCCTTTGTCGTGACCAGAAACGCCGATATGAATATAGAAGAGGAGGAGGCGGATGACTTTATGCTGATGATGGAGCAGGGGCTGAAACTGCGCCGCAAAGGGGCGTTTGTAAGGCTCTCCATCAAAAAAGACGCGGACGCGGATATAGTGGAGTTTTTGAACTCCCATATGCAGATTTTTCAAAAAGATATCTACGAGTACAGTATCCCTCTAAATCTTGGCGCACTGTGGCAGATAGTGGGCAATAAAGACTTTTTGCACCTCACGCTCCCACCCTATACACCCAAAATCCTGCCCCCTTTAAATACAAATGAGTCGATATTTACGACGATAGATAAGGGCGATATATTGATAGCGCATCCGTATGAGAGTTTTGATTCGGTGACTTCATTTATACAGGAAGCCGCGAAAGACCCCAAAGTCATCTCTATCCGTATGACGCTCTATAGGGTCGAGAAAAATTCGCCCATAGTCCAAGCCCTCATAAACGCCGCGAGCGACGGCAAGCAGGTGACGGCTATGGTGGAACTCAAAGCGAGGTTTGATGAAGAGAATAACCTCCACTGGGCGAAGGCTTTAGAGAACGCGGGGGCGCACGTCATTTACGGTATCACGGGCTTCAAAGTCCACGCCAAAATCACGCAAGTTATCCGCCAGATAGACGATAAGCTGAAATTTTATATGCACTTTGGCACAGGCAACTACAACGCCTCCACGGCGCGTATCTACACGGATATCAGCTTTTTCACTTCACGCGAAAATTACGCGAAAGATTCGACGACATTTTTTCACATCCTCTCCGGCTTTTCTAAGAATAAAAGGCTTGAAAACCTCTTTATGTCGCCAATGCAGATAAAAAACCACATCATCACTCTGATAAACAACGAAGCGCAAAAGGGGAGTGCTGGACATATCATCGCCAAGATGAACGCTCTGGTGGATTATGATGTGATAAAGGCTTTGTATAACGCTTCAAGTGCGGGCGTGAAGATAGAGCTTATCATACGCGGTATCTGCTGCTTGAGACCGGGCGTTGAGGGGGTGAGCGAAAATATCAGCGTCAAATCAATCGTCGGAAAGTACTTAGAACACGCGAGAGTCTTCTACTTCAAACACTCAACGCCAAATCTCTTCATCTCAAGCGCGGATTGGATGCCGCGAAATTTGGAGAGGAGATTGGAGCTGATGACGCCCATAGAGGATAAGACTTTGCAGAAAAAACTTTTTGAGATTTTGCAAGTGCAGTTAAGCGACAACGCCCTAAGTTGGCACCTAAACGAAAACGGCAAATATACGCAGCAAGAGACAAAAAGCGACAAAGAGATAAATTGCCAGCAGATGTTGGAAGAGTATATCAATAGGATATACAAAACTATGAAAAAAGATACCACATCGGCGAAAGCAGACCAGCTGGCGAGGAAGCTTTTTAAGGATAGCTAAGAGCGTTTTGGCGCGGCAACTAAAAAGAGGCAGATGAAAACTAAAATAGATACAAACCGCGCGGGTGGGGTTATATTGACTCACCCGTGGGAGTGTGTGTTTGACGAAAATGCGAAGATTTTGATACTGGGCTCTTTTCCCTCGCCAAAGTCGAGGGAGGAGGGCTTTTACTACGGTCATCCTCAAAATATCTTTTGGCAAACTTTGGCGCGGGTGGTTGGGGTGGATGAACCAAAAAGCGACAGAAGCTCAAAAACGGACTTTTTACTGCAAAATCGTATCGCGCTTTGGGATGTTTTACATTCGTGCCGTATATCCGGCGCTGATGATAATACTATAACTAACCCCGTCCCTAACGACTTTTCGGATATTTTACGACCGCTCAAGATAAGAGCGGTTTTTACGACGGGCAAAAAGGCGACGGAACTTTTTCAAAAACTATGCGCCGCTAAGACGGGTTTTGATGCCATTTATCTTCCCTCCACATCTCCAGCAAACCGCGCGCAGCAAAAAAGTGAAAAGTTTTTGGCGCGGTGGTTGAAAATAAGGGAGTTTTTATAAGATTGGCTTTTTGCGGCTGTACTTTCGCCCGATGGGTTTTTACAAAATTAATTTTTTGCGCTCGTTATCGTGGCGGTGTTATTGGCAATTTAGAGCGGTAACTTTGACGCCTACTGTTAAGTTGTTGTCGCTAAAGCCGCTCCGTTTTAGTTCAAGCGCTAAGAGGATAGGCTTATCGGAGGGGTGCGAGTCGAGTGATAGGGGTTCCATACGGTCTATCTGAAAGAGCTTTTTATCTTTGCCGAAAAATCCTATATCCAAAGCCACCTTAGTATCTTTCATCCAAAAACCCACACTCGTGGGCTCGCGCCAGCTAAAAAGCATCCCGTTGCCGACATCGTCCCTATTTGACAGCCCCTTTCGGCGCTTTTCGTCTGTGTCGGCGAGCGGTACGGATGGGAGTTTTAAGCCGTTGTCAAAACTGATATCACATAAGGTATCGGCAAAAATCGCGCCGCAAAATAGCAGTACAGACAAGCATATCCTCATCCTTTATCCCTCAAGATTCAAGCGCGGCTGTTTTACGAGTGCGGCTTTTGTGGGATTTTCTTTCGTAAACCGTATCAAATCTTCCGTGCTTTTGATATTTGGCGGTAGGTTTTTGCAAGCAAGGCGAAAGACTTCCGCCGCGCTTCTTGCATCCCAGAGTGCGCGGTGCGGGATATGTTCGGCTATACCCAACACTTCGCGCATCGTCTGAAGCCCGTATCTTTGCGCCTCTATCGTCCTCATCGCAAATTTTATCGTGCAGACTTTTCTGTTTAAAAGCGGCGCAAATCCGTGTCTGATAAAAGCGTGCGACAAAAATGTATAGTCAAATTCCACATTGTGCGCGACAAATACGCTGTTTCCCAAGAAAAGACGAAACTTCTCCAGCGTTCCCGCTTCGCTCGGGGCGTCCTTTAACATCTCTTCGGTGATGCCTGTGAGGTTTACTATCATCTCATTTAGTGCGGGCGCGTAAACGAGAGAGTGAAATTCGTCCAAAACTTCGCCGTTTTTTAACATCACCGCGCCTATTTCGATGATTCTGGAGTCTGAGAGCGGACCGTTGTTGGTCTCTATATCCACGACGCAAAATTTCTGCTCCTGCCAAAAACGCCGCCTTGTGTTGAGCGTTATAAAATCCCTCTTCAAACTCGTATCAAGCCCGAGGCAGTTTAAACTCTCGATATCGTTTATCTCGGTGTCGCCGAGGTATTCGCAACGGTTTAGCATATTGAAAAAGTAGCCTTGCGACATATCGCCGCGCGCCAATTTATCGCTAAGCCTCTCAAAACTTTTCAAGATTTCGCTCTTTTCAAAAATTCGTCGATTTTTTGCGCGTCTTTTTTGCCGTGCGAAGCTTCCACGCCGCTATTTACATCCACGCCGTAAAATCCAAACCGTTTTATCGCATCAAGCATCGTAGCGTTAAGTCCGCCCGCTAAGATGATTTTGGAGCAGTCAACCCCATCAAACCACGACAAATCCACGCTTTTGCCCTCGCCGCCGAAGTTTTTTACAAATGCGTCTATGAGGCGGTATTCGCCCTCGTATTTGGATATGTCGCTCTTCTCTTTTGCTCTTATGACCTTTAAGTGCGGGGTTTTTAGTTTGGATATAAAATCCTCATCAACTTCAAAGTGGAGTTGGGCGAGGTTTAATTTCACTTTTTTGCAAATTTTGTCGATGGTTTTTGGGCTCTCATTGACAAAAACGCCGATTTTTTGCACGAAAGGCGGTAACAGGGCGCAGATGGCTTTTGCCTCTTTGGGAGTTATATATCTTGGCGAATTTGGATAAAAGATGAACCCCAGCGCGTCAGCGCCGTTCTCGATTGCTATCAGGGCGTCTTCGTAGTTGGTAATGCCGCAGATTTTAACTCTCATCTAAACTCTCAGGGAATCAATCGCGCTTTTGTATGAAGATGAACCGAAGATATAATTGCCCGCCACGACTATATCAACACCCGCGTCTTTAAGCGCCGATACATTTTTGTCGTTCACGCCGCCGTCTACCTCTATCAATGTTTTTAACCCAGCGCTGTCTATCATCTTGCGCAAAATCTCGACTTTTTTAAGCGTTGAGGGTATAAAACTCTGCCCGCCAAATCCCGGGTTTACGCTCATCACAAGTACCATATCCAATTCTTCTAAAAGGTACTCTATGCTTTGGGGCGGGGTGTGTGGATTTAGCGTGATGGCGGGGCTTATGCCGTAGCTTTTTATCTTTTGTATGAGGCGGTGGGGGTGTTTTTCCTCTTCGATGTGAAATGATAGATATTTTGGCTTTAGGGGGGCGAAAAGTTCTGTAAAAAATGTGTTATTTTGCACCATCAAGTGGATATCCAAAGGCTTTGAGGCTGCTTTTGCCACCGCGCCCACTACCACAGGACCTATGGTGAGATTGGGTACGAAGTGTCCGTCCATAACATCTACGTGTACCAGATCACATCCGGCGTCGCAAATTGCCCTTATCTCGCTATCCAGTTTACCAAAATCAGCCGATAAAATACTCGGAGCTATCAACATAGTAAATATACCTCTAATAAAAATAGTTTGTATTGTATCAAAAGTTGGCTTATCTTTTTGCTATAATGGCGCCTAAAAAGAGAACAGATGAAAAGATTATTTGCCGAATGGGAGAGACAAAGCTCGCTCCTCTTTGCTCTGCCGCACCAAAATACGGACTGGCTGCCCTATCTTGACGAGATACTTTTGTCTTATGAAAAGTTCATAAAAACGGCGGCGAAGTATCAGCACTGCACCGTTTTGTGCGCCAACAAGGAGGCGGCGGGGAAGCTACTCGGGAAGAGTGATAATATCACACTTATAGAGCTACCTACGAATGATACTTGGATAAGGGATTTTGGCGCTATCGATGTTGAGGATGGGGATGAGATTATCTCGTATGATTTTACATTTAACGCGTGGGGCGGGAAATTTGAAGCGGGGCTTGATAATGCGGTCAATGAAAAGCTTTTTAAATTGGGCAAAAATAGGCTCGTCAAAGTTGATATGGTATTGGAGGGGGGCAGTATAGATAGTAACGGCGATGGCGTACTTTTGACTACCGCAAAGTGTCTTTTGGAAGAGAATCGAAACCCTGACTTTGGCAAAAACGAGATAGACGCAAAGTTAAAAGAGCTGTTTGGGCTAAAGCGCATCATCTGGCTTGATAACGGCTTCCTAAAAGGCGACGATACCGACTCGCACGTGGATACACTCGCCCGCTTTATCACGAAAGATACGATAGCTTACACGGTGTGCGAAGATGAGGAAGATGAACATTTTGAAGAGTTGAAAAAGATGGAAGAGGAGCTTAAAAATACGGGATTTAAACTGTTGCCGTTGCCTCTGCCAAAGCCTGTGTTTTTCGAGGGTGAGCGGCTGCCGGCGACTTATGCCAATTTCGTATTTGTAAACGGCGCGGTTTTGGTGCCTACTTATGGTGATAAAAACGACCTGAGGGTGCAGGAGATTTTAAAGGCTGCGTTGCCAAATCATAAGATAGAGGCGCTGGATGCTAAGGTTTTCATAAGGCAGCACGGGAGTTTGCACTGTGCGAGTATGAATAGATTTTGCCGCGGCACGGCTATAAATATTTGATTTTAATGATTTTATCAACTATTTATGATATAATCACACCTTTGCTTGGTAGATTTTACCAACCCCAAATTTATTTAAAGGATTTACGATGGCAAGAAGATGCGCGCTTACAGGCAAGGGACCGCTTGTCGGGAACAATGTCAGCCACGCCAATAATAAGACAAAAAGACGCTTTTTACCAAATCTTCGTACTGTAAGAGTTATTCTTGAGGACGGAACTACGAAAAAGATTAAAGTCGCAGCCTCGACACTCAGAACGATGAAAAAAAACGGCTAATCTTTTACCCCGCAGGGAGTGAATTATGAACTTTTTTAATAAAAAGGACAAATCACCCCGAGGGTGGCGTAAAGCTGCCCCGAAAGTCAAAATAGACAATCAAATCTACGAACAGTTAAAGCCGCTAAGACTCCCCCTGATACTGCTTGTCGTCATTATGATGATAGGCACTATCGGATATGTTTTGATAGACGGTTTTACCCTCATAGACGCCATATATCAGTCGGGCTCTACATTTACCACCGTAGGATTCGGCGAGATAAGCAAAATCTCCACAGCAGGACGCTTTTTTACCATCGGACTAATCGTTTTGGGATTTGCCGTATTTTCATTCTCAATCGGCGTATTGATCGAGATGATAAACAAAGGCGTGCTTACAAAACTCATAAAGGAGCGTAGAATGCTTCAGAAAATCTCAAGGCTTAAAAACCACTTCGTCATCTGCCACCACAATAGTTTCACCATAGAGCTTGCAAAACAGTTCCGCCAAAATCATATACCTTTTGTCGTGGTGGACAATTTGCCTGACTTAGAGCAGATAGCAAAGCAGTACCAGTATCCCTACTTCGTGCAGGGCGAGCCGCACACAGAACTCTCTACGCTCAAATCTTCTTTGGCATCCGCCAGAGGTGTGATAACATTAAGCGAAAACATAGCCGACAATATCGCGCAAGTCGTTACGACAAGGCTTTATGAAAAGGAGCTTGGACTTAAGAAGACATTTTTTATTATGGCGCACGCGAGTAACGACAATGAAGCTGAAAAACTAAAAAAATTGGGAGCCGACTCGGTAGTATCGCCATCAAAACTTGTAGCGCAGCGTTTAAGTGCTGTGAGTTTGCACCCTGATATGCAAAATATGATGGAAAATCTACTCTCCAAAAAAGACCCCCCTGTAAATATAGAAGAGGTCGAGATACCCGAATTTTCGTGGATCATCTTCAAAAAACTTCGCGAAACGCACCTAAGAGAGATAACAAATGTAAGCGTTGTTGGTATCAGCGACATTAACGGCAAATTTTCACCGATGCCGCGCGGCGATACCATCATCGGTATGAACGCGAAACTTTTGATCGTCGGCACAAACGAGAGTATCGTAAACTTAAAAAGACTTATAAGAAGAAAGACAAAACCAGAGGAGTTGAAGTATGTTTGATATCATCCCGCTACGCGGCGGACTTGATAATGTTGAGGGCTTTTTCAGCGGCGGCGTCAGCGTCGGGCTAAAACAGGGCGGAAAAAAAGATGTGGCTTTTATAAGGACCCAAGAACCCTCACCCGTAACGGCGATATTTACTTCAAACAAATTTCAAGCCGCGCCCATCAAACACTTTAAACGATATGGCGAAACTTTTCTTACTAATTTTATCCTGATAAACTCCAAAAACGCCAACGCGATGACAGGCGAGGAGGGTATCAACGATATAACGGAACTGTTGTCGCAACTGCCAAAGAGTCTTAACGCTGTAAATCCCATTATGAGTTCCACGGGCGTTATCGGATATAGATTAAACAGGGCAAAGATCGCGCAGGCTTTTGAGCTTTTTGAATTTGAGGCGAAAGATTCGAACGGGGCGGCTGAAGCGATTATGACGACGGATAGATTTAAAAAAGAGATATGCTTGAGGGTGGATCTGAAAAATGGCGGTAGTTTTCATATAGCAGCTATCGCCAAGGGGGCGGGGATGATATGTCCCGCACTCGCCACAATGCTCTGCTTTATCGCCACTGACGCCAAAGTACCGCAAGATAGCGCCGATAGGCTCTTAAAAGAGGCGGCTGATGAGAGCTTTAATGCCATAAGCGTGGACGGCGACACATCTACGAATGATACTGTGATGCTTATAAGTTCGGGTAAAAGCGGCGTTTGGAATGAAGAGGCTTTTAGGGAGGCGTTAAAACTTTTGACAAGAGAGTTGGCGCTTTTAATCGTAAAAGACGGCGAGGGGAGCAAAAAAGTGGTCGCGTTCGAGGTAAAAAACGCGGCGAGTTTGGAGGATGCAAAGAGCGCGGCAAAAGCGCTTAGTAATTCGCTTTTAGTAAAGACTGCGATTTTTGGCGAAGATCCTAACTGGGGACGCATAGCCTCAACTATAGGGGCATCAGGTATCGCTTGCGACGAGGAGAAGCTCTCTATAAAATATGACGATGTACTTGTATATTCAAGCGCCGCTAAAGAGATGTCCAAAGATACAGAGAGTGCCGCGAACCAAGTTATGAGACAGGAGAGTTATAAAATCTGCTGCGATTTGGGTCTTGGAAATTACGGTTTTACGGCGTACGGGTGCGATTTGGGGCACGAATATGTGAGTATAAACGCCGACTACCGTTCATAAAGTTTTAACCTCAAACTTGTTAGAATAGACAAAAATTTATCAGGAGAGGCTAATATGTTGCACGAGTACCGTGATATCATCACAAAACTAAAACAAGAAGACGCGCATTTTGTTAAGATTTTTGAAAAGCACAACGACTTAGACCAGAAAATCTTAGATGTTGAAGAGGGCAGAGAGCATATAGACCAGTTTGAACTTGAGACTCTGAAAAAAGAGAAACTACGCCTCAAAGATGAGGCTTACGCGCTAATCATCGCATATAAAAAGGCAAATAGCCTATAAAACGCTTCATCTCCTCGCTGCTTAGCGGGGAGAGCTTAGAAAAACCTCTTCCTCACCCACATCCAATAAACCCCCGCCACGATAAACAAAACGCCCAAAAGCGCCGTTATAATAGAAAGCCCAAACCCGCTGTTAAACAAAAACCCCGTCAAAAACGACACGCACGCGCTCGTCCCCATCAAAAACATATCGTTAAACGCTATCATCCTGCCGTGGTACTCTTTCGCGGCGGAGTTTTGCAGCATCGTGTAGGTGTATGACCAGATGGTGGATGAAAAGAGTCCTGCTAAAAATACGCCAAAAAACGCGATGTAAAAGTTAAATTGCAGCGCGCCCCAGATGATGACACTGACCCCTTGCGCAAAAAAGAAGAGGTGAAAACTTTTGACATTTACAAAGCGGCTGAACATCGTCTGTCCAAGTGTCAAAGCCAGCGCGCGGAAGGAGTTGATAAAGCCTATAACCAAAGGCGCGCCGAGTATGGCGTAGTACGCTTTATCCGCTAAAAGTGCGACGATAACATCATAAGATGCAAAGCCCACACACGCGTGCAGGATGAGGATGTGGAAGATTTTGGGGTTGTTTTTAAGATAGACAAGTCCGTCTTTTAACATAAAAAATATCCGCTCGCTTTTTTGACGGATGATAGATGGAATCTTGATGCCAAGAAGAAGCATAAGTCCTGCCAAAAATAGCGCGGCATCGGCTATAAAAGCACTCTTTACGCCGTACATATAGACAAAAAATCCGGCTAACCCCATACCCGCTGTGTAAGATATCGACCAGATGACGGAGTGGATTTCGTTGGCAAGTTTCAGATCCGTATCTTTTAAAAAGCGCGGCAATAGGCTCATCTCGGTTTGAAAATATGTACTTCCCGCACCCATTCTTATGAATATCATAATAAAAAGCAGCCAAACCAGATCCAAAGAGTCTATCAGCAGCAAAACCAAAACGGTCGCTATCTCTATGACAAAGAGCGTTACCATAAATGGTTTTGTGGGCAGTTTATCTATCAAAACGCCACTAAACGGCGCCAAAATCATCGTCGGTAAAAATGTCAAAACCGTCACGGTGGAGATGATCCACGCGCCCGCCCCAAGCTCTATGAGCAACGTATATATCGCGACATTGGTAAACCACGCGCCAAAGGAGCAGATAAGTTGTATGGTGGAGAGTCGGCGCAGTAGGGGGTTTTGGCGGAAGAGTCGTATGTATTTATTCAAATTTGTCCATTCATAGTTTTAAAATGTCTATTAAACAGTTTAGCCAAATTTTCCGCCAATAGATAGTATCCATCACCGTTTGGGTGGACTTGGTCGGATTTTAACGCGGGGGATTTTACGATTTGTGACAAAGTGGAGCCGTCGTAGATGAGGTTAAACTCTTTCGCCAACTCGTCGTACATATCGTTTGTCCCTACCAAAAAACCATTGAGACTTGGCACGCCGACGAATATCAGCGCGGCGTTTTTATTTTGGATGAGGTTTATCATCTTTGTGAGATTTTGTTTTGTCTCTTGCGGGTCGTATCTTCTTAAGATATCGTTACCGCCGTGGCAGAGTATGACTATGTCGGGATTTATCTCTTCAAGCAAGGAGGGCAGCCTCAAAAGTCCCCCGCGGCTATCTTCACCGCTTATGCCTGCATTTATAACGCGCATATTCAGCATTGCGCTAAGGCGTGCGGGATAACTCTCGCCATCTTTTGCGCCAAAGCCCGCCGTTATGCTATCTCCGAAGGCTAATATCACAGCCTCTTGGGGGATTTGGATTTTCGCGCCCGCTCTACTATATATAAAAAATATCGCGATAAAGCCGAGCGCAAAAATGACCCATATTTTCATTTATAGACTATCCCGTAAAGCCATTGTAAGATGATTTCCACCAAAACAAGGACCAATATAAAGAGGATGATAATGGGCAAATGACGCATATAACTCACAAGTTCTCCTTAATTTTTAGAAAAAATATTATACCGTTTTTAAAACCAATTAGAGTATAATCACACTTTTATAAACGGATTGGGCTTAATGAATAGAATCAACAAACAAGAAGCGTTAGAACTGTTAAAACTCCCTCTAAATGAGCTTGGCAAGATGGCGTTTGACAAAAAGCGCGAACTTCACCCCGACAAAGTCACCACTTTTGTTGTGGATAGAAACATCAACTACACAAATATCTGCTGGGTGGATTGCAAATTTTGCGCGTTTTACCGCCACAAAAAAGATGAGAACGCTTATATTTTAAGCTTTGAAGAGATAGGCAAAAAGATAGAGGAGCTTATAGCCATAGGCGGCACGCAGGTGCTTTTTCAAGGGGGCGTTCACCCAAGCCTGAAGATAGAGTGGTATGAGGATCTGGTGGAGTGGATAGCGGCGCGGTATCCCTCTATCACGATTCACGGCTTTTCGGCTATTGAGATCGACTATATAGCCAAAATCTCAAAGATAAGCATAGAAGAGGTCTTAAGGCGTCTTCAAAGAAAAGGGCTCTCTTCGCTTCCGGGAGCCGGCGCTGAGATATTAAGCGATAGCGTCAGAGATATCATAGCGCCTAAAAAGATTGATGTTTCAAGATGGATAGAGGTGCACGAAAGCGCCCACAATATCGGTATGAAATCCACCGCTACGATGATGTTCGGCACGGTAGAAAAAGATGAGGATATCATAGAGCACTGGGAGCATATAAGGGCTTTGCAGGATAGGACGGGGGGCTTTAGAGCGTTTATAATGTGGAGTTTTCAAAGCCTAAATACTGCCTTAAAAGCTGAGATCCCCGAGATAAAAAAGCAATCCTCCAATAGATACTTAAGACTTTTAGCATTGTCAAGGCTCTTTTTGGATAATTTTAAAAACATCCAAAGCTCGTGGGTGACGCAAGGAAGCCACATAGGGCAGTTGGCACTGATGTTTGGGGCGAATGATTTGGGCAGTACGATGATGGAGGAGAATGTCGTGGCGGCTGCGGGTACGGCGCATACTATGAGTCAGGACGAGATGGTGCGGCTCATCCGCGATATAGACGAAATCCCCGCCAAAAGGGATACGGCGTATAATATTTTGGAAGTTTACAAATGATGAGAATTTTTTTAGCGTTTTTATTGATGCAAGGAGTTTTAATGAGTAAAGATGTGATAAATATCGACATAAACGGCGTTACGGTGCCTGTGATATTTGAAGAGGACAAGAGTTTGCCTATAGTCTCTATGCAGCTTGTATTTTTGGCGGCGGGGAGTATAGAAGATAACGGCATAGAGGGGCTTTCTCACTTTAGCGCGGCTATACTAAACGAGGGAACGGGCAAGATAAAGGCGGCGGATTTTGCGAAAGAGTTAGAAAATAGGGCGATAAGTTTTGGCGTGAGCGGGGGCAGAGAGACTATCGTATTTGAACTCTCATCGCTGAAAGAGGAGTTTGGTTTCGGGGCAAATATGACAAAAGCCCTGCTTTTAAAACCAAACTTTTCAAAAGAGGCATATAAAAAGGTCAATATGCAAACTCTTGGCGAGATTTTAAACAAAGAGAGCGATTTTGATTATGCGGCGTCGCTTCAATTGCGAGGTTTGATGTACAAAAACACGCCGCTTGGAACGGCAAATCTGGGCACAAAAGAGAGCATAAAAAAGATAAATTTATCAAGCGTTGAAAAGTTCATCAAAAGCCATCTTGACCTATCAAATCTCATCGTAGTAATAGGCGGCGATATAAGCGAAGATGAAGCCAAAAAACTCCTAAGCGACACGCTTGCCGTTTTGCCTAAGGGTGCAAAAAGAGGGCTTGGCTTTTTTGAAGTCTCCAACCAAAAAGAGAGCGCCGTGCAGACTAAAAAGAGCGAGCAGGCTTATATATATTTTGGCGCACCGTTTGATATGAAGCTTGGCAGCAAAGACGCGCACAAGGCGAGAGTGGCGTCGTTCATACTTGGCGAGAGCGGTTTTGGAAGCCGCCTGATGGAGGAGATAAGGGTCAAAAACGGGCTTGCATATTCGGCGTATTCGAGGCTATCTACCGATAAAACCTCAAGCAGTTTCACAGGCTACCTACAGACCAAAATCGCCACAAGAGAGCAGGCGCAGGCTCTTGTGGTAAAAATTATAAAAGAGTTCACCCAAAACGGCGTCACAAAAGAGGAGTTGGAGCAGGCGAAGAGGTTTTTGTTGGGCTCTGAACCGTTGAGGGTCGAGACGCTTTCGCAAAGATTGTCGCGCTCGTTTTATGAGTACTACTCGGGGCTTGGACTTGGCTACTCCAAAAAGCAGTTAGAGAATATAGAAAAGTTGCAATTAGAGGAGTTAAACGAGTTCATCAAAGCCCATCAAGAGATAAACTCCCTCATCTTTTCAATCGTCACCAATGACCCCGCTACCTAAAGATAGGGGTTATTTTGAAAAACTAAGCGTAAACTCCGCTATGGGGCTTGCGCTTCTAATCCCCGCCAAATATGAGGACTTGACACTCTCATCTTTCCCGCAGCTTAACGAACTAAATGTCGTAGAGATTAGCGTAAAAAGCGCCCAAAAGATGGCGAAATTTTTAAAAGTAACAGCTCTTGCGTGGGGGACGGATGTAGAGCTTGTCATATTTAACCCCAAAAATTTTCACTACCTCTCTTTTAAAGCAGGAAGCAGACTTTTCGTACGCGCTTTGGTGCAGAAAAATTTTGGCAAATTGCAGCTTGTACAGCCCAAAATCGTCACCGAGATAGGCTCAATTTTACCTATATATAAAACCCCCCTTGCCTCAAAAACTATGCGCTCTCTTGCAAAGGAGTACCTAAAAGAGGAGAGTTTGATAGAAGAGGGGCTTCCTTTGGAGCTTGCAAAAAAGCTTATAACTTTGCACAATCCTACCCCCAAACAAAGCTACGAAAAAAGCCTTGAAGGGGCGATGGAAGCTCTGAAATTTGCCGAAATATATCTTTTTTTGAAAGCTCTGAACTCAAAAAAGCAGCACTTCAAAGCTTCGGATATTCTTAAAGGCGATGAGAAAGAGTTCGTCAAAAACCTACCCTTTAAACTCACAAATGACCAGACAAAAGCGATAGCGGATATAAAAAGCGACCTCTCTAAGCCTATCGCCGCAAGACGCGTCATAATGGGCGATGTGGGCAGCGGCAAGACCGTTGTGATATTTGCCGCAGTGATGATGGCGTATCCAAAAAAGGCCGTTTTGATGGCGCCTACGACGATTTTGGCGGTGCAGATATACAGTGAAGCAAAGCGGCTTTTGCCATCTTTTGTCAAAGTAGTTTTGGTGGAGAGCGGCGAGAAAAACGCGGATTTGGACGCGGCTGATTTTATCATCGGAACCCACGTACTTTTATACCGCTCCCTTCCCAAATGCGACCTTGTGATGATAGATGAGCAGCACCGCTTCGGCACAGCTCAAAGGGACGCTATACATAAAATGGTAAGCGAAGGCAAAAGCCACCCCCACTTTTTGCAATTCAGCGCGACGCCCATCCCACGCACGATGAGCCTTATACACTCTTCATTGGTGAACTACTCGTTCATCAAGCAGACGCCATTTAAAAAAGATATAGAGACTTACATCGTGGACAAAAAAGGCTTTGGGCGAATGCTTGGGCGCGTTGAAGAGGAGATAAAAGAGGGCAGGCAGGCGGCGGTGATATACCCTTTGGTAGAGGAGAGCGAAGCGCTGTCGTATCAGTCCATAGACGAGGGGAGGGGGTTTTGGGAGAAGCGATATAGCGGCGTTTTTGTGACGCACGGTAAGGACAAGGATAAAGAGCGGATATTGGAGGAGTTTGCAAAAAACGGCTCTATCTTGCTTGCCACCACAGTCGTTGAAGTGGGCATTTCACTGCCCAAACTCTCCACCATCGTCATCGTAGGAGCCGAACGCTTAGGGCTTGCCACGCTGCACCAATTACGCGGAAGAGTCAGCCGCGTGGGGCTAAAAGGGTACTGCTACCTCTACACAAACCAGCCAAACAGCGCCAGACTCAACGAATTTGCCAAAACCTTAAGCGGATTTGACATAGCCGAACTCGACCTAAAATACCGCCAAAGCGGCGATGTACTAAGCGGCGTCCTACAACACGGCGCACAATTTAAATGGTTCTCGCTAAGCGAAGACACAAAAATCCTCCGCGAGGTTTTGGCGCATATAGGGTAGGGCGGTGGGGTATATGGTTCAATTCCTTATAAAGATAGAAAAGCAAAACGCGATTTTGATGCAGACAAATTGTTGGGAAAATAAAACGATAAGACCACTCTTTGTATCAACTCAAACGGAAATGTCACAAGAAAAAACAAATGGTCGAGATGGCGCTAAATTCATTACAAAAGCTAACGGGAGGCGGATCCCTTTAGCCTTTATATACCTTTATAAACTTTTATAAACGCGCTTCTTACTTTATAATCTTCCAGTACGGCGTAGCCTTTGGCTGTTATGCCGTTGGGGCTCATAACGGCGTCTTTGATTAAGGATGGGTGCGAATAGTTGTCCAAAAGTGCGCTGAAGCTCTCAAACAGACCCTGCGCTAAGAATGAAGCGTCTTCTCGTTTTAGCCCCTCTTTTACGCCGCCGTCTATGAGGCTTTCGGCTACGAGTGCCAAAAACGCGGGCGCGCTGCCGGCAAGGATAGTGGCTGTGTCAAGCTCTTTTTCGCTTCCGACCCAGAGCGTTTTGCCTATCGCGCCGAAGATTTTCAAAGCTTTCTCTTTGGACTCTTTGTCTCCCGTGAGGGTGGTCGTTGATTTGCCGAACATCGCCGCTATATTGGGCATCGCTCTTACATAATGCGCGGCTTTTACGCTCTCTTGTAACTTCTCGATCGTAGTGCCCGCAAGTACGGAAAATAGCGTGGAAGCCCTGCCTTTGATATATTGCGCCACTTCGTCCAGCGCGTAGGGTTTGACGCAAAGGATCACATTTTTGCCGCTTATATCAACCCCTTTTTCATAAACCGACACTATGACCTGAGAGCGAAACCGTTCACTCAAAGTCTGCAGTTTTTTCTCGTCCCGTCCGAAAACCTCTATATTAAAGCCGTGCTCCAAAAGTCCTGCGATCATCGCGTTCGCCATAACGCCGTTACCAAATATAGTCAAAAGCATTGTTAATCCTTTCCGTGAAAATAGAAGATTATTATACCCTTTAAACTTGAAATAACCAACAACAAGGTAAAATACATACCTTAAACTTGACCGCAAGCTGAATGTTTACTGTAACGGCGTAAAATGCGGAGTTATTTTTCAAAAGGAAACTGTTTTATGATGCAAAAAAGGCTCTTTATCTTTATCGGGGCGCTGATTCTGTTTTTGGGGTGTTCGAGTAAAGATCCGGTACTTGAGTACAATAAAAGCGCCGAGTATTGGTACAACGAGATAATAAAAGCTATCGTTGCCAACAATATGGACAAAGCCGATTCGCTCTACACTTCGCTCTCCAGCGAACACGTGGCATCCCCTGTGCTTAGCGAAGCGCTTTTGATAATGGCTCAGGCTCATATGGACGAAGAGGAATACGCAAAGGCGAATGAGTATCTGGACGAGTATATCAGGAGGTTCGGAAGCAGCCTTAGAAATGAGTATGTAAGATATCTCAAAATTAGAGCCAATTACGAGTCTTTTTCGCGCCCCAACAGAAACCAACAGCTTATATCGCTGACGATAGCGGATACGAAGCGTTTTATGGAGACATATCCCACCTCGCCTTATATCCATATGGTACAGACGATGCTTGTGCAGATGGAGCTTGGAGAAAAGCTCATCAGCGAAAATGCTGCCTCTTTGTATGAGAAGTTCGACAAAAAGGACGCGGCGGAATTTTATAAGGAGAAGAGCGATAAAGCTTATGGCGGCGAGGGTGAAGTCATAAATCCTAAAATCCCTTGGTATCGCAAATGGTTTGAATAACAAAGGAGGCCTCTTGCAGCTTAGCAACTACAACTCATTCCCCGCAGAACTTCCCATTATGGTGGAAGATGAGCTTTTTTTATACCCATTTATGATAACGCAGCTATTTTTAAGCGACGAGGACAATATCGCCGCTGTGAATGAGGCGCTTGAGAAAAACACGCTTTTGATTGTCGTGCCCACAAAGATGGGAGAAGAGGGGGCGCGGGATTTTGAAGGGATATACGATGTGGGCGTTATAGGCTCTATTATGCGCAAAATAGCCCTTCCCGATGGTCGTGTGAAGATACTCTTTCAAGGTATGGCAAAAGGGCGCATCGTAAAAAATATCCACACAAAGCCGCTTAAAGGTTTGGTCGAAGTCCTATACGCGCAAAAGCCTGACCCCTTAAAAACAGACGCGCTTTTGGCAGTCTTAAGAGAGAAGATAGAAGCTCTGTCGTCTACAAGCGGTGCTATCTCACCCGAACTGCTTAAAACGATAAAAGACAACAACGAAAGCGAACGCATCTGCGATGTCATCGCCAGCGCGATAAGGCTTAAGAAAAATCAAGCTTACAAACTGTTCGTAGAGACCGATATCGAAAGAAGAGTTTTGATGCTGGTCGATCACATAGACAACGACATAGAGTCAAACCGCCTCCAAAAAGAGATAAAAAACAAAGTCCATTCGCGCATAGACAAGATAAATAAAGAGTATTTTTTAAAAGAGCAGCTAAAACAGATACAGCAAGAGCTCGGAGCAGACTCTCAGCGTGAAGAGGAGATAGAGTCATTTCGCGCGAAGTTGGAAGCTAAAAAGCCTTTTATGGAAGAGGAAGCTTATAAAGAGATAAAAAAGCAGATAGAAAGACTCTCAAAAATGCACCCCGACTCTGCGGACGCGAATGTGTTGCAGGGGTATTTGGATTGGGCGCTTGAGGTGCCGTTTGAAAGTCTTGCGGCGAAAAAACTGGATATAGACGATGTGCAAAAGCAGTTGGACGCGGACCACTATTCGCTGGAAAAGCCAAAAGAGCGCATTGTGGAGTATTTTGCTGTAAAAGAGCTTTTGGAGAGACGGGGTATAAAAGATAAAGAGAGCAAAGGTGTCATCCTCTGCTTCGCGGGACCTCCTGGTGTCGGTAAAACTTCGCTTGCCAACTCTATCGCTAAGGCGTTGCAAAGAAGTTTGGTACGCGTGGCGCTTGGCGGCTTAGAAGATGTAAATGAGCTTCGAGGTCACAGACGCACATATATAGGCGCGATGCCCGGACGCATAGTGCAAGGGCTGATAGAAGCCGCACAGATGAACCCCGTCGTGGTTTTAGACGAGATAGACAAAGTGGCGCGCAGCTTCAGAGGCGATCCGACGGCGGTTTTGCTAGAGATATTGGACCCCGAGCAGAATAATAAATTTAGAGACTACTATCTTAATTTCAATATAGACCTAAGCAAAGTCGTATTTATAGCGACCGCAAACGATGTCTCATCCATCCCGCCGCCGTTAAGAGATAGGATGGAGTTTATATTTTTAAGCTCTTATACGCCGCAGGAGAAGTTCGAGATAGCCAAAAAGTATCTCATCCCGCAAGAGTTAAAAAAACACGGACTTAAAAACGGCGAAGTAAATTTCACAGACGGTGCGATAAAGGTCATCATAGAAAATTACACAAGAGAGTCGGGCGTAAGAAACCTGCGCCGCCGAATCGCCGATATACTCAGAAAAAGTGCCAAAAGCCTCTTAAAAAAAGAGAGCAAGATAACCATCGGCTCGAAAAATGTCAAAGAGTATCTTGAAAAAACTATCTTTGAGATAGAAGAGGCTGATAAGAAGGATTTTATCGGGCAGGTAAACGGGCTCGCGTGGACGAGTGTGGGCGGCGATGTTTTGAAAGTGGAGGCGATACGCATCCAGGGCAAAGGCAATATGCAGCTCACAGGCTCTTTGGGCGATGTGATGAAAGAGTCCGCCAAGATAGCCCAAAGCGTCGTCAAAGCGCTCATAGACGAAGAAAAATTAAAAATAAAAATCAAAGATATCCCACTTGGTGAAACAGAAAAAAATGACAACTTTCTACCAAAACCAAGCGAAATATACAGGCGCTTCGACCTTCACCTACACGTACCCGAAGGGGCAGTGCCAAAAGACGGACCAAGTGCGGGCATAACGATGGCAACCGCTATCGCCTCCATCCTCTCAAACAAAAAAGTGCGCGGCGATGTAGCGATGACAGGAGAGCTGACCCTAACCGGCAAAGTACTACCCATAGGTGGCTTAAAAGAGAAACTCATAGCCGCATTCAAAGCCAAAATAAAAACGGCGATAATACCTAAAAAAAATTATGAAAGAGACTTGGACGAACTCCCTGACGAAGTAAAAGACAGCATGCACATCATACCGGTTACGCATGTAAAAGAGGTGTTAGAGATAGCGCTGAAGAGCTGAATTTTGTGCTTGATTGTCTCTTTTTGGCACTCTTTCCTTTCAAGGAAGGAGTAAGAGACCTACAAATATACTAAGCGGTAGATTTATCATCCCATCTTGACATTTAAAGAATACTCAAACAAAGAGAGATTTATAAGATGGGACGATAGATGCTTTAAGTGATGTTGTCATTTTTAAATATAACCAAAAAAGTAAAACAGATAAAATCTAAACGCAAAAACCCCCGTTAATTTCTTCTTCTATACTCTTCATACCCAAAATGTTTCAGCACTTTATAATTGCCGTCTTTATCTAAAAGCGCTAAATCGGGGAGTTTGATGCCGTTGAATGTGGTGTTTTTGACGATTGTGTAGTGTATCATATCTTCAAAAATGAGTTTATCGCCCACTTTGAGCGGTTCATCGAAGCTGTAGTCGCCTATGATGTCGCCGGCTAAGCAGGTGTTGCCGCCGAGTCTGTAGGTGTGTTTTTTATCGTTTGTGACGGCGGCACCTCTTATCTCGGCGCGGTAGGGCATAGAGAGGGTGTCGGGCATATGGGCTTCGGCGGAGGTGTCGAGGATGGCTATGGGGATGCCGTTTTCTACGATGTCCAGTACGGACGCTACCAGAGCACCGCTTTGCCAGCCGACGGCTTCTCCGGGCTCTAAGTAGAGCGTTATGCCGTTGTATTTTTCTCTAAATCTTTTTATCGCGCGTATCAGCCGCTCTATGTCGTAATCCTCGCGTGTGATATGGTGTCCGCCGCCGAAATTTATCCACTTCATCTGCGGGATGTAACTGCCAAAATTCCTCTCAAATCCTTCCAAAACCATCTCCAGCGCGTCCGCGTTTTGTTCGCAAAGGGCGTGAAAATGGAGCCCCTCGATGCCCTCCAAAAGCTCCTCTTTGAAAGCTTTTTTGGTTACTCCAAGGCGGCTGTTGGGGGAGCAAGGGTCGTATAGCGCAACGGGGGCGGATGAGACTTCGGGATTGACGCGGATGCCGCACGAGAGGCGTCCCGTGACTTTTGGTCTGAACTTTTGCCACTGCGAAAAGGAGTTAAAGACGATATGGTCGCTGATAGCGATGATCTCGTCGATGTCGCTATCTTTGAAAGCGGGTGAGTATGTATGCACCTCTTTGCCGAACGCCTCGCGCGCCAGTTTCGCCTCGTAAAGTCCGCTCGCCGTACAACCGTGCAGATATTTTTTCACAAGATAAAATGTATCTTGCAACGCAAACCCTTTCAGCGCCAACAATATCTTCGCGCCGCTTTTTTGCTGCACATAGTCCAATAGCTTCAGATTCTCCTCCAAATGCGCCTCTTCGCACACATATGCGGGAGTTTGTATCTGCTCTAAAACGCTCTCCAATCTACTGATTTTCATCACTTTACTTCAAAACTCTCGTCAGGGTCCATCTCTATTATTTCCCACGGCAACCCTTGTTTGTTTAGCTCATCCATAAATGGTTTTGCGTCGAAATCTTCCATATTGAAGACCCCTTTGCCGCTCCATTTGCCCTCCAATACCAACTTCGCGCCTATCATCGCGGGAACGCCCGTCGTGTAGCTCACTGCTTGGGCTAATGTCTCTTTGTAGCACTCTTCGTGGTCGCAGACATTGTAGATATAGACTTTTCTTTTTTTGCCATCTTTCGTGCCCTTTATCACGCAGCCTATGTTGGTCTTGCCTTTGGTTCTTGGTCCTAAGCTTGCTGGGTCAGGTAAAAGTGTCTTTAAAAATTGGATAGGGACGATTTTGACGCCGTTGTGTTCGACCTCTTCGATGCCCAGCATTCCGACATTTTCCAAGCATTTCATATGCGTGAGATAGCTCTGTCCGAATGTCATAAAAAAGCGTATTCGCTTCAATCCTTTGATATTTTTCACTAAAGACTCGAGCTCTTCGTGATAGAGCAGATAGCTATCTTTTGGTCCGACTTTAGGGTAATCCCACACCATTTTTACCGACACGGGCTCTGTTTCTATCCACTTGCCCTCTTCCCAGTATCTGCCTTTGGCGCTCACCTCTCTTAAGTTTATCTCGGGGTTAAAATTTGTCGCAAAAGGATACCCGTGGTCGCCCGCGTTACAGTCAAGTATATCTATCTCTTCTATCTCATCAAAGAGATTTTGCTGTGCGTATGCGCAAAAAACATTTGTGACACCAGGGTCAAATCCGCTTCCCAAAAGCCCCAAAATACCCTCTTTTTTAAACGCTTCATCTTTCGCCCACTGGAGCTTGTATTCAAATTTGGCAACATCGGGATGTTCGTAGTTTGCCGTATCTATATAGTTCGTTTTTGTCTTCAAACACGCATCCATTATCGTCAGATCTTGATAGGGCAGCGCCAAGTTTAAGACAACATCGGGCTTCACCTCTTCAATCAAAGCGACAAGCTCGTCCGCGCTGTCGGCATCAACTTTTGCCGTTTTTATCTCTACTTTTTGGTTGTTTTTGATATCTTTGGCGATTTCATCGCATCTGCTTTTCGTGCGGCTGGCTAAGACGATGTTTGTAAACACATCAGAATTTAACGCGCATTTCGTGGTAGCCACGCGGCTTACGCCCCCCGCTCCTATGATTAAAATAGTCTTACTCATCTTTTTTCCTTTGTTAATGTTTTAAGCAGTATCATCGCCAATTTCAAAGCGCGCGAGCGGTGTGAAAACTCCTCTTTTACGCTCGTCTCAAGCTCGCCCAAAGTTTTGTCAAAGCCTTCGGGTATAAACATCGGGTCGTATCCGAAGCCGTTGTCGCCTTTTGGATTTGAAGTAGCCAGTCCATACATCCACCCGTGTACACTAAAATCGCCCTTGCTCGTAGAAAGAGCGATGGCGGCGGTGTAAAAAGCGGGGGTGGTTTGTATCTTTTTCTCTTTTAGCTTTTTTACTAAAAGTTCAAGGTTCTCTTTAGCGCTTGCCCCTTTACCGGCAAATCTAGCGCTGAAAATACCGGGAATCCCACCAAGGACGGGGACGCTTATGCCGCTGTCGTCGGATAGGACTATCGCGCTTTTGTCGTTCAATCTATCAAAAACGGCGCGGGATTTTATGATGGCGTTCTCTTTAAAACTTTTGCCGTACTCTTCTATCTCGAAGGGCTCCATAATTTCGTCAAACGAGAGCACTTCGTAGCCTTTAAGGTAGGCTTTAAACTCCGCGATTTTACCTCTGTTTGAACTGGCTAAAATTATCCTCATATCTGCTCCGAAAAAGTAAAAGGTGATTCTAACAATTTTTTGCTTTAAAAATATAACATACCCCGATATTTAGTAAAAAGGACTATAATTGCCCCAAATTTTAAAGGTTTAGATGGATGTTTAAGACGATTTTACCCATAAGTATAGTTATCGCTCTTCGTTTTTTTGGGCTTTTTATCGTACTTCCGGTGTTAAGCGTATATGCTATGGAGCTTGGCGGCGCGAACGAGATAATCGTAGGGGCTACCGTGGGTGTTTACGCTATCTCGCAGATAATAATGCAAGTGCCATTTGGCGCATTATCGGACAAAATAGGGCGCAAAGAGGTGCTATTTTTGGGTACCGTTATATTTATCGCGGGGTCGCTTTTGTGTTTTTACGCCTCAGATATACACTGGCTGCTTGTGGGAAGATTGATACAGGGAATGGGTGCGGTAGGCGCGGTGGGATCGGCTATGATAAGCGATTTGACCGCAGAAGAGACGCGCACGAAAGCGATGGCTTTTATGGGAGTGGCTGTGGCGTTAAGCTTTGCTGTATCGATGATATTGGGACCCATCATAGGGGGCTATTTTGGTATAGATAAACTCTTTTTATTGACGGCTGTTTTGGCGTTTTTATCACTCTTTTTACTCATCAAAATCCCAAATCCGCCGCGCATAAAAAGCACTGCCGCAGAGAAAAAAACAGACTATAAAAAACTCTTGACAGACAAAAATCTCTACCGTATGAATATAACAAACTTTTTGCAAAAAACATTTATGACGATGGCATTTGTAAGCATCCCTATCGTGATGATGCAACGCTACGGCTGGGACAAAAAAGAGTTGTGGATAGTCTATCTGCCCGCTATGGTTTTGGGACTCTTAGCAATGCTCCCCTCCGTCATCATCGGCGAAAAAATGCGAAAAAGCAAAGAGATGCTCTGTATCGGGATACTATTTTTTATAATCTCATATCTTTTTATGGGATACGCCAAAAACGAGTGGTTTTTTGTGGGCGGCGTGATTTTATTTTTTGTAGGTTTCAACATACACGAGCCTCTAATGCAGTCATTGGCAAGCAAATACGCCAAAGTAAAAAACCGCGGAGCCACTCTTGGAGTTTTTAATGTTTTCGGCTACTTAGGCACATTCTGCGGCGGTGTCATCGGTGGAATTTTCCTAAAACACTACGAAATGGCGGGGCTATTTTGGATAGTATTTGCCACCTGTATCATCTGGCTTGCCCTAATGCTAACCCTAAAAAATCCCGCCTTTTTTCAGAATATTTATATCCCGCTCTCGCAA
>JAISQB010000092.1 GCA_031274495.1 Campylobacteraceae bacterium
GGGCGGATAACCCCGCTCCGCTCTCCTGACCACCCACCCTGCGCCCAAACATCGGTTTTATGAAAATCACAAACAAATTTACTATAATTAAAGCCTTAAAACTTTTAGGGGAATTGTCATTGCGATAAGTTTTAAAGCAAGGAGTAAAAATGCGCAAATCGCTTTTGAAGCACTTCGTCGAGACCGCTCTGCAGGGGCTGTTTTGGCTGCTGCCCATAGCGGCGATACTGTTTATCATTTTTTGGTTTTACGGGAAGATAGACACTATCACACTGAAAATTTTTGCATATTTTGGCATCCAAATAGACGGGCACAGCTACATCTGGATAGCGGCGACGATAGTCATCTTGGCTTTTACGCTCTATGTCTTGGGCTTTATCGTCAATACGAAGCTGGCGTCCTTATTTGAGACTCTGTTCGCGAAAGTACCGCTCTACTCCACGATAAAAGATATCGTCAATATCTTCAACTCTTCCAAAAAAGGCGAAACAAAGGTCTTGGTCGTCGCTATACGGGGCTTTGGCAATGCGGGCTACAACATCGGACTTATGTATTCGCAAAAAGAGAGCATCATCAAAGAGCACTACACAGTGACGCTGTCGCAGTCGCCGATACCAAACGGCGGGTTTATGTTTGAGATACACAAAAGGGATATTTTCGTCATACAAAACGCTACTTTTGATAACAACCTCCAGTATCTTTTGTCGATGGGTGTGAAGAGTTTGGCGGAGATTTTGAAGGCGGAGCCAAAAGGGATAGACGAGCTTGTGCCCCTTGAAGAGTGGCTTAAGAAAAAATAAAAAAGGATAAAAATGTTAAACCAAAAGAATAGCGAAAAAGCTTTTATCGAAGCAAAAAGCGTCATCCCGGGGGGAGTTAATTCGCCCGTGCGCGCGTTTTTGAGCGTCGGCATCACGCCCCCATTCATCGCAAAGGGCAAAGGGGCTTACATAACGGATATCGACGGCAACAGATATATGGACTTTGTGCAAAGCTGGGGACCATTAGTGTTCGGACATTGCGATAAGGATATACAAAAGGCGGTTTTTAAGGCGGCGAAAAAGGGCTTGAGTTTTGGCGCGCCGACTACGGTGGAGACTAAGCTTGCGCAGACTATCTGCTCTATCTTTCCTGCGGTGCAAAAGGTGCGATTCGTAAGCAGCGGCACGGAAGCCGTGATGAGCGCTATTCGCTTGGCGCGGGGTTATACGAAAAAGGATGATATCATCAAATTTAAGGGCTGTTACCACGGGCATAGCGATTCGCTCCTTGTGCAAGCGGGCAGCGGCGCGGCGACATTCGGCAATCCAAGCAGCCCGGGCGTGCCATCTTCCATCACGGAGCATACGCTTTTGGCGAGTTACAACGACATCAAAAGCGTCGAAGAGTGCTTCAAAGCGAGCGAAAATATAGCGTGCGTTTTGATAGAGCCTATAGCGGGCAATATGGGCTTGGTGCCCGCCGATACGGAGTTTTTAGAGGCTCTTAGGGCGCTGTGCGACAAACACGGCGCGCTTTTGATTTTTGATGAGGTGATGAGCGGATTTAGGGCGTCTTTGAAGGGTGCGCAGGGCTTTACGCAAGTGGTGCCCGACCTTGTGACATTCGGCAAAGTGATAGGCGGCGGTATGCCTGTGGGGGCGTTTGGCGGCAAAAAAGAGATAATGGCTTGCCTGTCGCCAGAAGGTGCGGTCTATCAAGCGGGCACCCTTAGCGGCAACCCTATCGCGATGAGCGCGGGGCTTGAGAGCGTGAGAAAAATCCTCAAAAACCAAAAACTTTACGAAAAACTAAGTTCTTTGGCGCAAACTCTTATGAGAGGCTTTAAAGAGAGCGCGGATAGGAACGGCATAGCGCTGCAGGTGAGCACGAGGGGGAGTATGTTTGGCTTCTTTTTCAACGAAAACGAGGTGAAAAATTTTGACGACGCGCTAAAATCCGACACGAAACGGTTCGCGGCATTTCATAAGGGTATGTTGGAGCGCGGATTTTACCTTGCGTGTTCGCAGTTTGAGACGGGCTTTGTCTGCGCCGCGATGAATGAAAAGATGATACAAAAGGCTATAAGCGCGGCAGATGAAGTGATGAAGGAGATAAAATGAGCGAAAAAAAAGAGGATTTGGTCGAACCCCAAACAAAACAAGACGACCTCTCACCAGCCGACACGAATGGCAAAAAGCCAAAATACGCCAAAGTGGTAGAGGGGGCGAATGAGCTCTCTTTGGGCATTTCTGTAGTCGTGGCGGTAGTGTTGGGCACGGCGTTGGGGCTTTGGCTGAAGAGTTTGACGGGACAGGCGTGGACGCTGTGGCTTGGCGTCTTTTTTGGTATCGGCGCGGCGGTGAAAAATGTGCACATCGCCTACAAAAGACAGAAAAAGATGTACGACGAACTAAAAAACGAACCCCGCTATAAATACAATGCCGACGATGACGATGATGAAAAATATTAACTTAGCAGCCGTTTTTATCGCGGTAGAGGCGCTGCTTTTGTCGCTTTGTCTCTACTTTGGCAAAGCGTGGCTCATAAACGCGCAGGTGGGGTTTTTCAGCTCGCTTTTGATCGTGGTCTGCTCATTTTTGGGATATAAAAAGATGATAACCGCCAAAACCCTTGAAGCGGCATCTGATGAGCCCGACACAATAGAGAAGATAGAAGACCCCTACGGCGTGTGGGACGACGAAAATGGCGATGATGCGCCCAAACCTTCCGCCATAAAAACCGCCGCCAAAGATGCCAAACGCTCCGCGCGCGGCTTTTTCTCACTCTACCGCACAGCCTCTTACGCGCTATTTTTCGTCCTATTTTTAGCTCTCGTAAAAAGCGGCTATTTTGCCATCATCCCGTTCGTGATAGGGATAAGCTTTGTTCCGTTGGGGGTGATTGTTTACGGTGTGTTGCGGAGTTTGGGGGATAAGTAGTAGGTTTTCCCTTGACCTATCTCTCAAATCCCCGCTCTTTATATCTATCGCCGTCTGCTGCTTTTTGCAGTTGATACTCTTTGAACTCTTTTACCATTTGAGCAAGCGTCGGTTTGCCGCTTGTCTCTTTTGGCGCGCTGTCTCGCCCGTTTAAAGAGATATTTTGCTCCTCTACCAAGACTTTGCCTTGATTAAATGTAACCCTTCCTTCATCAATAAGCCAACTGTTTAATTTCACCAATTCTTTGGTGGTCAAATCAAACCTTTCCGCTATCACGGACGCAGTATTGCCCGCGCTTACTTTATAAAATCCCTGCTCCCCCACATCTAAAGTCTCCCCTTTTTTTATCAAAATATGAGAGAGCAGAAATGACGCTTCGGGTATATTGTCTATGGAGTTTCGTATGGATATGTTGTTGTCTTTGGCGATATTGTAAGTCTTGTCGTTGAGGGTGAGCTTGGTTATCTCGTCGCGTTTTACCGCCTCTTGGATGATGGCTTTTTCGATATCGGTGCTGTTTTGAAAATTGGCGATTATGTGATTAGGCTCGGCATTTGGCACAGATACCGTAACGTTTGATTGAGAAATCTGCGGCGGCGTATAGCTTGGGTCAAACAGCTCTTTGAAATCATTGAAAAATTGCTTCGGGGTGACATTGGCATAATAATTTTTAATCAAATCAATATCCGCCGTAGCCTTCAACCCCTCCCAAACCTGCTTCGCATAAGCGCCATCACCATTAACCAAATCATCCTTCAAAGTTTTGGCAAACTCCAACGCCGCAGGAAATGCCTTTTCAAAATAATCGGCAGCGCTAAAATCAGTAGCCCCCTCAAGGGCTAAAATAGCTCCCCCCTGTGCTACATTATTTGCATACTGACATTTTACATCCGTTGGATTCAATCCAAACGATTTAGTAATACCCTTAAGAAGAGCAATATCTACAACTGTGCCAAACGCTCTACCGGCAATTTGATCCCAAGAGTGCCCTTCGATATATTCCATAACAACGCCAACACCAGGTGCCGTTTTTCCTATAAATGTTTTTGCAAGCATTGTATCCGTTTTCAATGCTGGTATATCTTTAAAAGCATCTATCATTTCAAGTTTAATTTTCACAAATGTCTCAAATGCCTCTTGTGTGAATGACTTTTCTTGAGTCTTATTTACCATAATGAGCCCCTTGTAAGATGTGGTGATTAAATAACGACCTCCATTCAAATGGTATTTTTTCATTTGAGGGGTACTCTTTTTTGGGAATTGCCATAATTCCGCCTGGAAATCTTATTAATACATATTTTTCTGGTTTGAAATTAATGATGCTGTATATCAATAGATAAATAGTCGACAATATAAGTTGCAGTGGCGAAAGAAGATAGGCTCCAAACTTATCATTACTTGCTTCAATCAGCCAAATTTTATCTTTCTCGTTTAGTATGGCATAGGGATAAAAGCCCCATTTTACGGATTTGATGTTTTCTTTTGGCAAGATAAATGTCTTAAACTCCACTTTTTCAGTTAAGTAGTCATAGGTAATTTTATCATTAAAGATTTTGATAAATAGAGGATTTTTTTTGAATTTAAGAACTGCTCTTGTAAGTATAAACGCTACGGAACAAATGCCTATGACGCCTATAATTAAACCCGATTGCAATCTTCTCAAGCGGGCGCCGTCATTTTCAGCCATTGCTTCAGGCATAGCATAAAAATACGCCCCATATGCAAGAAGTATAAATAACAGCAACATAAAAAGGCGAGCCGCCAACTCTTTTTTTAACAGATAACGGTTTCTAACAACCAGCGGTTCCTTGTCATAATCCCTCACGCCTATACCTCCACGCTAAGAGTTTGCATGTAAAATAGAACGGTATGTAGATGACTAAAATATACTCTATGATAGCGCCGATATAGCGGCCTATGTAAGATACTATCAATGTTTCCGGCAGTACGGTTTTGCTACTGTCTACCAGTAGTTTGGTTTCATATATTGTGGCTGCGATTGAGATGACGATGATGATAAATATAATAGAGCCAAGAAAGTTCATACCCTCGTTTTGCGTGGGAACTCTTTTTTTATCTTTGACAAAAAAGATGCCCGTGAAAATGCTTGCTACGGCGGAAACAATCAAGCGAATATTGTCGGGAACAGGAACTTCTTCAAAATTTACAGAAACCAGAAAAACGACCGTTGCAACAAGTGTTGCCGCTATGAAAAAAACAAAAAAGAGAAAAATATACTTTTTCACGAATATCTCCAAATTAAACTT
>JAISQB010000010.1 GCA_031274495.1 Campylobacteraceae bacterium
CTTGCAGTTTTGGCACCGGTCGCGGCAGGGTTGGTGTTGGTGACTACGACATAGTAATATGTCTCACCAACCACATCTGTGGGAGGGGTGAAAGTGTTTGCCACCTCGCCTCGTATCTCTGTGCCGCTTTCGTTGTTGTCTACGGAGTTGCTATGCCACTGATAAGACAAAACGCCCGCGTCAACTTCGGCGCTCACTGTGAGGGCGTTGGGCGTAGCGCCTTTTGTATATGTGGCGCTTTGGGGTTGAGATGTGATGGTGGGAGCCTTAGCGTCGGCGGATGTTATGGGGTTGTTCCTATCGACTCCGCCTCCGCCTCCTCCGCCGCATCCGACTAAAGTAAATGCAAGAAAAAGACCAACTAATGGAGAGAGAGAGAGTGATTTAAGCTTAAATAAAGCTGATATTTTTAGGCTAATCTTAGATGAAGCCAACTTAGACTCTTGTCTTGACAGACCATCCGTTAAAGTGTTTGTGGAAAAAGCAAACATATTTAACTCCTTTTTAAATTTTGGATAAAACTCGGATTATACATCTAAGTTTATTAAAATTTTATTAATATCAATAAGCGATATCAATATCATCATATCGCGGTATGTCGGCTGTTATAACGTGACATTCGAAAACACAACTTTTAGGTTTTAATAATTATTTTGGTTTATTTTCTTCCGCCATTCACATACAATTTTCACATAAAATATATCAAGATGATAAAAAATCAATAATGGTTTTTTTGCCTTTTGCCACCTTCTTCCATGCATTGTGAAAACAAGCGAAGCACTTTTCAGTATTGCTTAGTGATTAACGCTTCTTTGTTTTGTTGCTTTTGTGGGGATGGTGGAGGAGAATGTCTCTTTTCTATCAGACTTTTAGGCAAATTTGGCTAAAATTAGCGCCGTTGCTTTTTTGAGGCTAATTTTACTAAAAGGTTTTTAGTGTTTGGTATCGGCTTTTTTGAATTTATCGTTATAGCAGTTGTGATTATTATATTTTTGGGTCCGGATAAGCTACCCGAAACGCTTATGAAGGTTGTCAAAACATTTAAAGCGTTCAATAAAACCATCAACGAAGCCAAAAGTGCGATAGAAAAAGAGATAAATATAGAAGAACTTAAAGAGGATTCTAAAAAATACCGTGCGTTGTTGGAAAATAACGCGAAGGAGATAACCAAAAGCTTCTCGTTGGAAGAGTTAAAAGAGCTCAAAGAGAGCGCGGCGGAGGTGAATTCGGCTATTGATGAGTTGAGGCTTGAAAAAATCGCAGAAGACAAAACGGCAAAATCAGAAGATGACAAAAGCCCGCAAGATAAGGAGGCAAAATAGTGTTTGAGGAGTTAAAGCCGCACCTTATCGAACTGAAAAAACGCCTTATGATAGCAGTTCTTGCCGTGCTTGTGGGACTTTTGGCGGCGTTTGCTTTTTGGGAGCACATAATGCTGTGGATTATAGAGCCGCTCTCTTCCGCCGTCTGCTCTCTTGGTGTGCCAAAGCTTGGCGAATTTGACACGGAGCTTTGCGACGGCAAAGGGACGATGATCACCACCAATGTCGTTGAGGGGCTTTTCACGGCTTTTAAAATATCCTTTTTTACGGGGCTTGTCGCCGCTTTGCCGATCATCTTTTGGCAATTGTGGCTATTTATCGCGCCCGGACTCTACGACCACGAGAAAAAATATGTCCTGCCGTTCGTATTTTTCGCCACTTTGATGTTTGCGGCGGGATTTTTGTTTTGCTACTATATCGTGCTGCCGATGAGCCTTGATTTTGCGATACATTTTGGCAAGGGTATCTTTGTGTATATCCCAAAGACCACCGAATATATAGACTTTTTCTTGAAATTCACGCTCGCTTTCAGCCTCTCTTTCGAGCTTCCCGTCGTGAGCCTCTTTTTGGCGAAAATCAACTTCATAACAGACAAAACGCTAAAGAGTTTTTTCAGATACGCTGTGGTTTTGATATTTATCTTCGCGGCGATCATCACACCGCCTGACGCCATCTCGCAAATCCTTATGGCTATACCGCTGCTGCTTTTGTACGCGCTGTCCATACTCATAGCGCGCTTAGTAAATCCCTACAAAGAAGAGGAAAATGGCTCATCTTGATGTGAACCTCTGCTCAAGTTACGACTACCACCTACCCAAATCCCTCATAGCCTCGCACCCGATAAGCCCCAAAGAGAGCGCTAAGCTGCTTGTCTATGAGAGGGCGACGGGAAAGATAACGCACGCCCATTTTGGGGAACTTTTTTCGTTTTTGCCGACGGATATAAGCGTGCTTTTAAATGATACAAAAGTGATAAAAGCGCGCGTTTTTGGGACAAAATCCAGCGGCGGCGCGGTGGAGCTACTCTTTAACTCGCCGCTTTTGGATGATACTTTTAAGGTATATATCAAGGGCAGGGTCAAAGTGGGCTCTAAGCTTTTTTTCGACAAAAATTTGAGCGCGTCGGTACTGGCGTTAAATGAGGACGGCACAAGGGTCGTGAGCTTTTTTCAAGATAGTAAAAAGCTTGACACGCAAGAGCTTTTTGCCATCTTGGACAAGATAGGACACGTGCCGCTGCCGCCGTATATCAAAAGGGAGGATACGAAAGAGGACGAGAGCGATTATCAGACGCTTTTTGCCAAAAATGAAGGTGCCGTCGCCGCGCCTACCGCCTCTTTGCACTTTAGCGAAGAGATGTTTTCGCAGCTTCAGAGGAGATATGAAACAAAGTTTCTAACGCTTCACGTGGGGGCTGGCACATTTAAGGGGGTGGAGAGCGAGAGGCTCGACGCGCACGCGATGCACTCGGAGTATTTTTCTATCTCGGATGAGGCAAAGCGCATCATACAGAGCGATAAGCCGCTTTTGAGCGTGGGGACGACTGTGACAAGAACGGTCGAATATTTCGCGAGGACAAAGAAGGCTCAAGGCTTCTGCGACCTCTTTTTAAACCCGCTCAATCCCCCCATCCGTGTGAACTATCTATTGACAAATTTTCACCTGCCCCGCTCCACACTGATAATGCTCGTGGCGGGATTTGTGGGGCTTGAAGAGACTTTGCATATTTATCGAAGCGCCGTAGAGGAAAAGTATCGCTTCTTTTCTTACGGCGATTGTATGTTGGTTTTGTAGATTATCTTTTTGTAAAGTCGTAAGTTGTTGCTATGCGTTGAATCTGTTCTGTCTCTAATAACCCCCGACAAATATCCCCTTTAGGCTTTTGGACGCCATTGATATGCATCTTGCCATCTTTCTCGTAGGTAAAAATCAGGCAATTCTCTTTTTTGTCGCCGCCTCTTTTAATGTGCGTTTGATAATGCACAACTCCGCCGTCTGAGAGATCGACGACATCCTCTTCTATAGGAGATGAAAACATTACTCCACTATCGTAATTAGACCGAAAGTGTCCATCGTTGCTGTTTGTAATTTTGCCAAACTTGCGTTGATTGCTATACCAATCAAGCGATTCACCAATCGCGCCGGCAACATCGCTCAAAGCCATCGCTATCGAGGCTTCGTCTTTCATGGCTTCCGCTATTCGCTGCCGCTCTTTTTGTATTCGCTCGTCACGACTATCACTGCACGCTGTAAAACTTAAAGCTACCGCACCTAATAACACCAAACTAAGAAATTTCTTCATAGTTACTCCTTATAAAAATTGTTTGTTGAAAAATGAGATTTGTTCAAGAGGTTTTTAGGGATACTCCGATTTAAACTTAAAATTACACAAAACACAAAATCCCTCTTTTGATTTAAAAATAATTTTTGTATTATATATAAATTTCATAAATGATAAAATAAAATAGATAATTTTATTAATATGATATAGAGCGGTATATCACAGGCAACCGCCGCAGAGGAGAAATATCGTCTCTTCTTAAACGGCGATTATATATTGTTATTGTAGATTATCTTTTTGCAAGGTTGTAAGTTGTTATCATTCGTTGAAGCTGTTCCGTCTCTAATAGTTGCCGACAAATATCCCCTTTAGGTTTTTCAGTACCCTTGACATGCAGTTTGCCCTCTTTCTCGTATGTAAAAGTCAGGCAATTCTCTTTTTTGTTGTTTCCTCTTTTGATTAATGTTTGATAATGCACAACTCCGCCGTTTGAGACATCAACGGCATCTCCCTCTATGGGAAGCGAAAACATTCCCCCATCACCGCTCATAAAAGAGGACTCAAATCTCCCTTTCCTGCTGTTTACCACTTTATCCAATTTGCGTTTAGTTCTATACCACTCCGACGATTCGCTAATCGCGCTGGAGATATCGCTCAAAGCCATCGTTACCAAAGCTTCATCTTTCCAAGCTTCCGATCTTCGTATCTGTTCTTTTAATTGCTCTTCTTTACTATCGCTGCAAGCTGTAAAACTTAGAGCTACCACACCCAATAACCCCAAACTAATAAATTTATTCATAGCTACTCCTTATAAAAATTGTTTGTTGAAAAATGAGATTTGTTCAAGAAGTTTTCAGGGATACTTAAGTTTAGACTTAAAATTATATAAAACACGAGGTCCCTTTTTTAATTTAAAAATAATTTTGGCATTATATATAAATTTCATAAAAAAGACAAGAAAATAAAAACTTTATCATAACAGCATATCACAAGCAAACGCCGTAGAGGAAAAATATCATTTCTTCTCGTGCGGCGGTTGTATGTTAGTTTTGTAGATTGTAAATTTGTTTTTGTATGGTATGTCGCACTTAAGGCAACACGGCCGGGGCACTTTCAGCCGGGGCACTTTCTACTACAACATCTTCTGCCGAAGCATTTTCAACTACACTATTTTCTGTCGCAACCTCTTCTATCGTAGCATTTTCTACCGCTATGCTTTCTGCTATGACCTCTTCGGACACGACATCTTCAGCTACGGTATTTTCTGTCGCAACATCCTCTATCACAACACTTTCCACTGCACTGTTTTCTGTCGCAGGTTCTTTTTGCTCCTCTTTTTTCTCACCGCACGCGGTAAAGCTCAAAGCTATCGCACCTAATAACACCAAACTAAGAAATTTCTTCATAGTTACTCCTTATAAAAAATATTTATTGGCAAATGGGATGTACACAAAATGTTAGTGGTGAAGATTTTGTGAAACGGAATGCATTTGAAAAGCCCTTGAAGCTGTTATCTTTGAAATTTAAATACAACTTTAACTTAAACACAAAGTGCCTCTTTTTATTTATGAATGATTTTTGTATTATATATGAATTTCGTAAACAAATCAAGAAGTTATATAACTTTTTTAATGCAATATATAGTAGTTGCAAAATTATTATTTCGCGTTTAAAGCTTAGCGGAATAAAAGTATCTTTTCGTATGGATATTTTATAGTTTCGTCAATCTTTCAGCCAATATCCGCATACCCACGCTTGCTTTTTCTTTGATGATCTCTACCGATGAAGATGGCGCGGGGACATCGTTGGGGTCTATGAGGAAAACTTTCGCGTCACGCTTGGCGTAGTGTATAAGTCCCGCGGCGGGATAGACTTGCATAGATGTGCCGATGATGACGATGATGTCGGCGTTTGATACGATATTGGCGGCTTTTTCGATGAGCGGTACCGCTTCGCCGAACCACACGATAAATGGGCGAAGCCTTGAGCCGTCATCTGCTCTTGCTCCAACTTCAACGGCTTTTGTGCCGATATCGTACACTTCGCTTTTGCTCTCGTTGCACACTTTTGTCAATTCGCCGTGCAGGTGGATGATATTTGAACTTCCGGCGCGCTCGTGGAGATTGTCCACATTTTGGGTGATGATAGTAACTTTGAAGCTCTTTTCAAGGCTCGCTATGATTTTATGCCCTTCGTTTGGCGCCACCTCATCAAGCTGGGCGCGGCGTTCGTTATAAAATCGTATCATAAGGTCGGGATTTTTGTACCACCCATCAATGCTCGCCACCTCCATCACATCGTACTGTTCCCACAGCCCGCCGCTGTCTCTAAATGTACTGATGCCACTCTCCGCACTCATACCCGCACCCGTTAAAAATACTATATGTTTCACCCTGTACTCCTATAATACCTCTCCAAAATGATCATCGCCGCAAGTGAGTCTATGCGCCCGTCGCGCTTCTGTTTTATCGTGCCCCTCATACGCTCTTTTGCCTCATATGATGAAAAATCTTCGTCTACAAAAACAACTTCGCCGCTAAATGCCAAAAGCGATACAAAGTGCTTTATCCGTCGCGCTGTCTCTTCGTTTTCGGGGATACCAACTACTAAAGTTTTGATATTATACTCATTTAAAAGCTTATCTACATCCTGTGCGGCTTGATTTCTATTGCGGCGCAGTACGGCATCCAGCGGAGTGATGACGCCCATATGCTGACAAATCGCCGCACCGATACGCTTCAACCCCACATCTATAGCCGCTACACTCATAACACCCTCACCCTCATACCCGCTATCTCTATCTTGCCTGAGAGTTCGTACTCATATATCCTATCGCCGAACTTTTTCAAGCACTCGTTTAAGTCGGTATTTTTGGCGCAAAACGCGAGTAGTTCGTCTTTTACGCCGCCATTCACATCAGCCGATGGGGCAAACATCTTTACAAACGCGCCCAAATCCTCTATAACCTCGGCTTGATTATTTTTGACAAGCTGCGCCGTCCCCTCGCTCTCGCCGATTCTGTGCGGAAAGACATATATCGGCACGCCGCACTCCAATGCATACTCCGCGCTCCTTAACGAGCCGCTGTTTAGATCCGCCTGCGCTATGACGACCGCGCTTGAGAGTGCCACTACGATGCGGTTTCGCAAGACAAAATTATATCTTGATATGGGCGTCCCCTCGCTATATTCGCTCAAAAGCAGACCGCGCTGTGCGATTTCACTCAAAAGTGCACGGTTGATTTTGGGATAAAATAGATCAAGCGAAGTGGGCAGTACGGCTATGGTATTTGGCAGAGCGCCCCTGTGAGCCGCCGCGTCTATACCCATAGCTCCGCCGCTTATCACCGCGACACCGGCGTTACCGAGCATTGAGCTTAGCCGCCCCGTCATATCTTTGGAGTAAAAAAGAGCCTTTCTGCTGCCCACTATCGCCACGCCTGTGCGCTCTAAAAGCTCCGTATTTCCCATCGCGTAAAGTTCATTGACGGGCTCTTTTAGTTTTGAAAGCAGTGAGGGTATAGGTATCGTTCTCATCATAAATCTTTCAGATAGACCACTTCCACATCTCTTAAAGCCTCCAGCGATTTTGCTATCGTATCAAGCGTCTTGTCGTGCGGATGCCCTATCGCCACGGCGTAGCCTCTGGATTTGGCTTTATCTATGGCGAGTTGGAGTTGGGCTTTTATCGCCCCCTCTTCTATCTCATTGTCCAAAAACACATCCCTTTGCAGCAGCTTCCTGCCCTGCTGCGCAAAAATCTCAGGCGCTTTTGTCTTGGCTGTAGTTCTGCTGTCCACAAATATCAGATCCAGTTCATCCATAGCGTCGATAAGCCTTCTCATAGCCGCGAGGTCTGCTGTAAATTTACTGCCCGTGTGGTTGTTATAGTAGACGGCACGCGGAAATTTCTGCTTAAATTGCAAAAGCTTTTTAACAATCTCGTCATAGCTATCGTTCACCCATATCGTAACCGCCTCGGGATGTTCGAACTGCTCAGCCTCCAGCGGCAGATGCACCATATAAAATTTGCACTTTTTAGCCAACTCTTCCGAAAATGGCGTTTCCGGTTTTGGCGGCAAAAAAGATGGCGTGATGTGAAGCGGGATAGAGAGAATCTTCTTTATCTGGCTTGGAAATGTAACATCGTCTATGATGATCACAAGCTTTGGTTTTGGGCTTGCCGGCGGGACGGTGACGGGTGGGGTTTTGTTGGAATCTATAGTGGCGTTTGGTATGACTATCGGGGGCAAAAACGCCGTCTGGTTGGAGCTCGCGTTAATCTGCTTGATGGTTGGCTGCGATATGTATATAGCCGCCGTTATGATGCTGATAAGCGCCAAAACGACAACTGCCGCGCTTAAAATATAGAGTTTTGGTATTTTGGATTTTTTGGTTTTTCTTTTGCGTTTCGCGGCGCTGCTTTTTGGCTTTTTTATCAAAAGTGTCCTTATTGTAAATTAAAAATGGGCAGACCCGCGCCAAAAAAGAGCGAATCCACCCAAAAAATCGTTAGTTTTTATCTCTGTTGATAATCTTGCCCGCGCTTATCCAAGGCATCATTGAGCGAAGTTTTCTGCCTGTCTGCTCAAGGAGCGACCTGTCGCATTTGGCGCGCTCTGCGTTCATCCTTGTGTAACCTGACTTTCTCTCCAAGATAAAATCCTTCGCGAACTGTCCGTTTTGAATTTCCGTTAGGATTTGCTTCATAGCTTTTTTAGATTCGCAGCCTATGACGCGTTGTCCGCTCGCGTAATCGCCGTATTCTGCGGTATTTGAGATAGAGTATCTCATATCGCCGATACCGCCTTGGTACATCAAGTCAACGATTAACTTTAACTCGTGCAAACACTCAAAATACGCCATCTCAGGCTCATATCCCGCCTCTACCAAAGTCTCAAATCCCGCCTCTACCAAAGATGTCACGCCGCCGCAAAGAACCGCTTGCTCGCCAAAAAGGTCGGTTTCCGTTTCGTCTTTAAATGTAGTCTCAATGATACCCGTTCGCCCGCCGCCAATTGCGCTTGCGTAGCTTAACGCTATCTCTTTTGCGTGTCCGCTCGCGTCTTGCTCTACGGCTATAAGGTCAGGGATACCGCCGCCGTTTTTAAATTCGTTTCTTACCGTATGACCCGGGGCTTTTGGGGCTATCATAATAACATCTATATTTTTTTTGGGCAAAATCTGTTTGAAGTGTATGTTAAATCCGTGACCAAACGCGATAGCCGCGCCGTCTTTCAAGTTCGCCTCTATCTCTTCTTTGTAGACATCCGCCTGAAGCTCGTCGGGAAGTAAAATCATCACAACATCAGATATCTTAACAGCTTCAGCCACGCTTAAAACTTTAAATCCCTTCTCTTCTGCTTTTTTCCACGAGCCGCCGCCCTTTTTAAGACCTACGACAACATCCACGCCGCTGTCTCTTAGGTTTTCCGCGTGCGCGTGTCCTTGACTTCCAAAGCCTATCATTGCGACTTTTTTCTTTTGAATAATACTCAAATCACAATCTTTATCGTAATAAACGGTAATTGCCATTTTGAATCCTCTTTTGGTAAATTTTAGGTAATATTTTACTGGTATTTGACTTAGCGGATACTTTGAAAAAGCAATCCGTAAAGATTTTGTGGATACAATACGCTTTATTTCGAGTAAAAAGGTACGGTTTTGGGCAACACAAAATCGCTTCTGTTATCACTTGCCGATGGGGTTGATGCCGACAAAATCGAAGACGCACACAAGAGCCTCCTAAGTGAAATGGCGCGCAAAAATATCATCAAATTTAATGACAATGTTTATAAATTTCACTCCGACTACCGCGCAGGCAAGATGGATGTTTCGCTAAACGGCACAGGCTATCTGGAGACTTTTGGGCGCGAAGATAAAAAAGACCTCATCATCGACCAAAAAGATTTAGCGGGCGCTGAAAAGGGCGATTTGGTCGTAGCAAAACGGTTTTTCACCCAATCTAAAAGAGCAAAAGCCAAAGTCGTATTTATAGTCCAAAAAGGCTTTTCTACACACGTGGGGGTGAGCAGACCAGTAAACGGCGCGGTCGTGGTGCAAAATATCAAAAACTCCCTGCCCATAACAGTCGCCGCGACGCAAAAATCACTAAAGCAACTGCCGCCATATACGCTCTTAAAGATAGACTCCGCTACGGGCTCCATCAGGGAAGTTTTGGGGGTTTTGAGTGACGCGAATGCCGACGAGAAGATATCTTTGGCGCTCTATAATAAAGAGGAGTTTTTTAGCGCTGAAGCCGAAGATGAGGCAAAAAGTCACGGCAATAGCGTAGACAAGTCTTTTTATCCAAACAGGCTTGATTTGACAGACTTAGCCTTTTGTACGATAGACCCAAATGACGCGAAAGATTTTGACGACGCGATATATTTTGATGAGAAAAATTTCACGATATATATCGCTATCGCCGATGTCAGCGAGTATGTATATCCGTTTGGATTTATAGACAAAGAGGCGAAAAGCAGGGGATTTTCTATCTACTTTCCGCACAAATCCGTCCCAATGCTGCCAAGGTCTTTGAGTGAAAATATCTGCTCTTTGAAACCAAACGAAGATAGGCTGGTTTTTGGATTTAAGATAACTTTGGACAGGGTGACTTTGGAGCCAAAAAAAGAGGAGTTGTTTGAGGGGATCATCCACTCCAAAAAAAGATACACCTATGAGCTTGTGGATAAATTTATCAGCGCAGAAGCGGGCGGGCAAGACGCGGCGGATGAGGAGATACTATCTTGGCTTTTACCGCTTTATAAACTGACTATAAAATTAAAAGCTAAAAGGTTAATCCACGCGTTCAACTTCCGCTCAAGCGAGATAAGGATGAATTTGGACAGCGCGCAAAATATCATCTCCACGACCATCGAAGAGGAGACGCCATCGCACGGACTTATCGAAGATTGTATGCTTTTAGCCAACAAAGCGGCGGCGCGGCGCATCAAATACGGCATCTTCCGCACGCACGAACCTCCATCCCCCGAAAAGATAGAAAAGCTCTTAAACGACCTTATTCTTATCGGCATAGAGGCGAAATTTAACCCCGACATCCCCGCCCTCATACGAGCTGTCCAAGCACAAGCAGACGAGATAGGATTAAGAGCCGATGTGGACAAACTCATCATCAAAAGCCAAAAACAGGCGTGCTATACGCCGGACAACAAGGGGCATTTCGGGCTTGGATTTGACATATACAGCCACTTCACTTCGCCCATACGCCGCTACTCCGACCTCATACTCCATCGCCTCTTAAAAGCGCAGTTAAGGGACGAGGAGAAGGCGGCAAAATTTCAACTTGAAAATATAGAGACGCTTTGCGAGAGATTGAGCGAACTGGAGCGCGAGAGTGATAAGGTGGCGTGGGATTTTATGGATAGGAAATTTGCCAGATTTATGGCGGCACATTTGAAAGAAAATTTTATCTGCAAAGTGACGGAGGTGGGTAAAACTTCTATCGCTCTATTGGACGACGAACTAAAGGGGGCTAGGATATTTTTGATAAACGACGATTTGGAGCTGTTTGAGAGGGTGAGCGTGCAGATATTGGAAAGTGATGTGACTACTGCCAGGATAATAGGCAAAGTTGTAAAAAGGCTTGATTGATGTATAAAAAAGATTTTGACCTAATACTGGCATCCAAAAATATCCCAAGGGCGCTCTTTTTATACGGCGCTTGCGACTATCAACTCTCGCTTTTGGAGGGTGAGATTTTGGCTCTTTGGGGCGGCGGCGAAATGTTGAAATTTTACTTTGACGAGTATGATTTTAAAGGTGCAAAAGCTTATCTTAGCCAAGCTTCACTCTTTGGGGATAAAAATATAATGCTCTTAAAACTTGAAAAAGCCCCCGCCCAAAAAGAGGTAGAAGAGCTCGTGGAGCTTTGCAAAAAGAACGATATCAATCACCTTTTGTTTATATTTTACGGCGAAGACGCGAAAGCAAAAGATATCACAAAAGCATTCGGCAAATCATTCGTGCGCGTATTTAAGCCAAATCCAAGCGAAGCCGTCAAATTTTTAAGCAACGAAGCCAAAAAGATAAACCTAAACATCAGCGGCTTCGTCCTGCAAAATCTCTACGCCGTGCAAAACGAAAACCTCTCATTAGCGGTAAGCGAACTCGCAAAACTATCGCTCCTAAACAGAGAGGTCTCCAACATCGACATCGACAATCTGATATTTGGGATGGGCAACATAGAGCTTGAAACATTCGTCACCAAACTCTTAAACGGCGACAAAATCACCGCTATGTACAAAACGATATCCCAAAACGGAGTCATCGACGAGATAAAGCTCATCAACGCGATACAATCGCACCTTTTCGGGCTCTTCCTATTCCACTCATACATCAAAATAAACGGCTCTTTCGACGCCGAAAAAATCTTAGGACACCCCCTCCCCCCCCAACTCGCCAAACAACGCTCCGAAACCGCAATGCGCCTAAAACCCAAAACCTTCGCCAAACTCCTAAAAACCCTAACAAACGCCGAATACGCCCTAAAAACCAACTCCAATTTAGACAAAGAGAGCTATATGATATCCACGCTGATAGAGGTGCAGGAGTGTTTGAAGGGGTGAATTAAAGGGCGTCGCGGGTAAAGCAGATAAACTATGTCAATTTACTAAACTATGATAAACTAATAAAAAAAGGATTTTACAATGGCAGATTCATTAGATGCGATTTTGTCGGTTATTTACAACAGAAAAAGCGTTAGAAAGTTCAAAGACGGCGACAAGGCTATACCGGAAGAGACTTTGGAGGCGATATTAAAAGCTGCGTTTGCGGCACCTTCGGCCAGAAATGTACAGCCTTGGCATTTTATCGTCGTATATGAGCGTGCGATTTTGAATGCTTTGGGCGACGCTTTGCCTTACGCGAAAATGCTCTACGATGCGTCGGTAGCGATTGTCGTGTGTGGAGATGAAAATGAGAGCGAGCTTCAGTGGAGCGTTGATTGCGCGGCGGCTACGCAAAATATCCTCTTGAGCGCCGAAGCATTCGGACTTGGCGCAGTATGGACAGCCGTCCATCCCAGAATCGAACGCATATCGCCCACAAAAAAAATACTATCTTTACCGGACAATATCATCCCGCTAAGCGTCATACCCATAGGCTATCCCGTCGGCGTAGAAAAGCCAAAAGATAAATACAAACCGCAAAGGGTGCATATCAATAGGTGGTAAGTTTTTGCCACCCTACTTTATCGCGCCGGAATCGTAGACTATGCGTCCCCAGTGGTACATTTGCCCGGGTTTTACCACTTGCGGGAGGGGATTTTGCGGAGGATTTGCGTTGATAGCATCCTTGTAAGCGTCTATCGCCAACTGCGTACAATAAAACCTATTAGGCGCATCCAGTCCGACCAAACCGGTATAGTTATACCCAAGCCCTATCCAGCCTCCGGCTCTTTTGACGGCGGCTGTGCGCGTCTGCTCATCCGCCCATATCGGCACTATCACCATTACTCTTTGCGATTTTGCCAAAAAATCCCTCAAAGCCGTAGTATGCACCCCGCTCCCGTCCGCTTCTATCACCCAATCATTATCAGCATCATAAATAGCCGCGTGAGACAGTGGCATATTTGTCACTCCGGCTATGAAATTATCCGTATCGTGTATACCTCTTGTCACAAGCCAATCGCCGTGCGTGAGTGCAACTTTAACCGCCTGCGTATTCTCTTCGCCACTCAAAGTTCTGTTCGCATCAACCCCGACCTTCACCGCACAGCCGGAAAATACAGCCGCGATACAAACCGACGCAAAAAAGAGATAGATTTTCCTCATTGACAAGACCTCGTTTATTAAAATTTTACAATTGTACCAAAAACTTTTATGATTCCCTCCTCCGGTCGAAAATCCAACCGTTACAAGACAGAGGACAACCAACCAAAAGCCTCTATAACTCCATCCTCCAGTAGAGCATTTTCGGACTAGTCTCCTTAAACCCAAGCTCCCTATAAAGCTTCTGCGCTACGCCATTATCCTCCCTCACCTCCAAAGTCACACGCGCCGAGCCTCGCCTCTTCGCCTCATCTATCACCGCCTCCATCAACCTCCGCCCAATCCCTTGACCCCTATACTCCTTCAACACAATAATATCGTGGATATTCACCATAGGCTTCACCAAAAATGTAGAAAAATTCTCAAAAGCCACCAAAAGCCCAACAAACTCCTCCCCCATTTTCGCCAACAAAACCACAGCTCCAAACCGCCCCCTCAACTCCTCAATCAACCTCACCTTCCGCCCCTCATCCAAAACCTCCCCACCACCCATATCGTCGCTTATGTATGCATTAATGAGGGTTTCTACAGCTCTTGTATGCTTTTCGTTTGTGTAATCACAGGGTGTTATAACTACATTTTTATCCATTATGTATCCTTTTGAAAATATTATAATACCAAATCAACTTAAAAGAATTGTTTTAGTATAATCAGCGTTATTTTTTTATCATAAGTATAGAAAAAAATAAAGTTGCATATTCTAAAACGATATTTCATTCAAAAAAAGGGATAAGTTATGGCAGAATTACAAGTAAACAACAAAACTATCGGAAAATTGTTTAGCGAAATGCAAAACAAAAAATTTATTATTCCCGATTATCAACGTCCTTATAAATGGGATATTGAAAAATGTGAAACATTATGGACTGATATTGAAGATTTTGCTGTAACAGAAGCCAAAACGGGATCTGATTATTTTTTAGGAACTATTGTTTCGTTTGCCAATGAAGATAAAAACCAAGAAATCATTGATGGGCAACAACGTGTAACTTCATTTCTGCTAATGCTAAGAGCATTTTATCGCAAGTTGGAAGATATGCCTGAAGATGAAGATGTTGCGGGACTAAAAAATCAACTTGCCCCTTGCATTTGGGATATAAATCCAATATCACAAAAAGTATCGGATAAAACCAAAATTCACATCGTATCACAAGTTGCCACTGAAGAAGACAATGACACATTTCACAAGATTTTGGAAACAGGCGATTGTAACGAAAATGCAACAGATAATTATTCCGCAAATTATCGGTTTTTTAAAAAGCAATGCGATGAATATGCGACAAAAAATCCAATGAAATGGAAGAACTTGTGTGTGACCATCCTTCAAAAATGTATTATTTTACCGATAGAGTGCGCGACGCAAGAAACAGCGTTAACAATTTTTTCAACGCTCAATGATAGGGGTATGCCTTTGGCAGATTCTGATATCTTTAAAGCACAAATCTATCGCGACCTTGATACTGAAATAAAACGCAAAGAATTTACAAATACGTGGAAAGAGCTTACTCAGGTTTGCAAAGATGCTCGCATTTCCATTGATGATATCTTTAGATACTATACGCACATATTAAGAGCAAAAGAAAACGATAAATCTAAAGAAGTCGGATTGCGAAGCTTTTATGCAAAAAACAAATATGAGCGCCTAAAAGAAGAGAATCTTATAAATGAAATTGTAACATTAGCTAATTTTTGGCTATATTTGAATACGAGCAAAGAGTTCAATGAAGAATATATCATTTCAATAGAAAGCAAAAAATATTTACATTGTTTGTCTTATTATCCAAACGAATATTGGAAATATATTGTAAGTGTTTTTTTTATGAAAAACAGAGAAAATAAGGCATTTGATAATGACTTTTGTATACTGTTGAAAAAATTAACAGCATTTTTATTTGCTAAATTTATAGATGCTCCGACAGTAAATGCTATCAAGGACGATATTTTTGTCTCCTGCATTTCTGTTCATGATAACAATGAACTACAAGTAAAATTCGATTTTGACGAAGATATAATAAAAATAGAGCAAAAAATTTCGTCATCAAGATTATCAAGAGCTCTTTTACTATTGGATGCATACTTATACAAAAATCAAACAGATTTGATACCCAATACATTTGATATTGAACATATTTTCCCTAAAAAGTGACAAGAAACTAATTATAACGGTTGGAATTCTAATGATGCAAAATCTTATCTTGATCGTTTTGGCAATAAAATTATATTTGAAAAAAAATTAAATATTCAAGCAGGCAATGGATATTTTGGACTTAAAAAGCAAAAATATGCTTCGTCTAAAATAGCTTGCGTTCAAGAGTTAAGCAGCTACTCTAAAAATGATTGGCTAAAAGAAGATATTGAAGAAAGAGAAACGAAGTTTAAGGAACGATTAGTAGCATTTTTTAAAGAACAATTAGAATAAAACCAATAAAAAGGCATATGTGCATAGCTATTTGACTACTTTAAAAAAGTTGGCACTGAACTAAGACCGCAAATAGACAAACATTCCGCCAACCCCAACAAAATGCGCAACCAAAATCCCCATTTAATCAAACTTCAAAGTTATTTGTAGTAAAATCGCGTCCTATTCTGTACTTTTTCAGAGTAAATCCTTACCCTTGCGCTTTTTGGCGTGAAGAGTTTAAAATCCATAAGGAGAAGATATGCGACATTATGAGTTGCTATTCGTCTTGCGTCCGACGTTGACGGAAGAGGAAGCAAAAGCAAAAGTTGACTTCATCAAAGAGGTCTTAGAAAAAAACGGCGCTACAATCGGCGCGAAACTTGACTTAGGCACCAGAAAACTTGCCTACACAGTACAAAAATTCAAACGCGGACACTACACCGTGTTCTACTTTGAAGCTCCCGCAGCCGCTATCGGCGAAATCGAGAGAATTATCCGTATCAACGAAGAGATCATCAAATTTTTAACTGTAAAATTTGAGAACAAAACAGAGATTGCGTATTGGGAAAAAAGTGTTGCCAAAATCATCGGCAAAGCGGAAAAAGAGTCCAAACCGGAAACTGAAGTTAAACCGGAAGCTGAGTCCAAACCCGAAGAAGTGTCTGAAGAGGCATAAATCGTCATCAAATTTTAAGGATTTCGTATGTTTAACCGCATCATTTTAGTCGGAAACCTGACCCGCGACATAGAGCTTCGCTATACACCCAGCGGTATGGCTATATGCACGACGGGTATCGCGACAAACCATCGCTTCAAAAAGCAAGACGGAAGTCAGGCTGAAGAGGTAATGTTCATAGACATCACGCTTTTTGGCAGAAACGCCGAGATAGCGAACCAGTACCTCAAAAAAGGCAGCAAAGTGCTTGTCGAAGGACGCCTCAAACTTGACACTTGGAACGACCAAAACGGACAAAAACGCTCCAAACACACTATCACCGTGGACAGTATGAAGATGATGGATCAAAAAGGTCAAGACGGCAGAAGCGAGGGCGGAAATTTTGACGAAGAGTATCGCCAACCGACACAGCACACGACGCAAAATACGCCAAAACAGAACATCCCCGAAATCGACATAAACGAAGACGAGATACCATTTTAATTAACAATTGAAGGATAAAACAATGGCTGAAAAGAGAAAGTATTCGCGCAAATATTGCAAATATTGCGAACAAAAGATTGAGTTTTTGGATTATAAAGATACCAAACTGTTAAAACACTCGCTTTCCGAGCGTTATAAGATTATGCCGCGCCGTTTGACAGGCAACTGCAAAAAGCACCAAGAGATGGCCGAAACAGCCATCAAACGTGCCAGACACACCGCGCTTATCCCATATATCATTGACACAAAAAATATCGTATCAAATCCATTTGAACTACTATAACCAAGGCGCACACCGCGCCTTGTCTTCCATATTTTATTAAATATCTATAACTTTTAAGCCTCCGTTACTGTCGACTACAAATAGTTTTGTATTGTTTAATGATATAAGTCACATCGCTATCGCCATATATAACAACAACTCTCGCAAGAGTTGGATGCCAATCATCTTGTGTATTGACTATTTTTAGTCCGTCATAACCATCTGACATATAAACATTTTTTACATCAGACAACAGCGCTATACCATTGACATCCTATGTGTTAAAAGAACGGTGGTGTTTTTTGAATTTCCACCTACGCAGGAATGGGGAGAGTGGCGAAAATGTGGAAATAACGATAAAGTATTCCATTTTATAAGCATGACAAAAAATAGTTACGATAGCGGAAAAGAGTTGTACTCGCCATGTATCAAAACGGGACTAACTTTCTAACTCCGTGAAAAATTCATCTTTTTTGTAGAGGTATGCCGTGGGGGGGTGTGAGCCGATTTGGCAGATTAGTTTGCACTCGTTGACACCGACTTTCTCAAAGGCTTTGGAGAAGATTTCAAATATATAGGCGGTTGTGTTGAAATATGGCGTTGTGCTTACGCCTGTGTAGGCGAAAGGTTCGTTTTCTATAGCATTGAAGCCCTCTTTCAAGATAAATCCTTCAAACTCTTTTTTGTTTTCAACGCCCTCTTCTAGCACCACCAAAACTTCATTTTTTATCCCGCTCACTCTTCTATCCTTTTTAAGTGTTCTAAAAATTCCGCTTCGTTTTTGAAGCCCACTATCTGCAAGTCTGCCAGCTCCGCGCCCTCTTTAAAGAAGATGATCGCGGGGGGTCCGAAGAGGGAAAAGCGCCTCATTAGCTCTCTATCTTCATCGCTGTTTTTCGTCACATCGACTCTTAAAAGTGTAAATCCTCCGAGCGCATCCTGTACGCTTTTTTTGCTCAAAGTCTTCTCCTCAAACTCCGTGCAGATGGCGCACCACGCGGCGGTGAATTCGAGCATTACGGGTTTGGCGCTCTTTTTTATGGCAAGTTCGAGCTCATCTACATTTTCTATCTCTTGAAAATCAAGCGGCAATTTGGGGGTGGATTTTAGCTCAAAATTGGCAAGCGCGTTGAGTGACGAGCCGCCTAAAAATCCCCCCGCCAAAAGGAGCGCGCCGTAGACGGATATCACAACGGCGAGGGTTTTTAGCGTTTTTTTGATTTTAAACTCTGCGCTTGTAATAAAAAGAAAGACGCCAAATACGAATAGTAAAAGCGCCCACAATATCAAAGCGATGTCGGCGGGGATAATGCGGCTAAGCAGATATACGGCAACGCCAAGCATCACAAAGCCGAAAATCCGATTTATCACATTCATCCAAAAGCCGGGCTTTGGCAAAAATTTACCCGCACTCGCCCCCACGATTAAGAGCGGTACGCCCATACCCATACTCATCACAAACAGCGCCGCCCCGCCCAAGAGCGCATCCCCGCTCTGCCCTATATATATCAAAGCCCCCGCAAGCGGCGCGGCTACGCACGGTCCTATGATGAGCGAAGAGACGAACCCCATCAAAACCACGCCAAGCACACCGTGACCCTTGCCGCTAAGCTTTGAAAATTTGGTCTGCCAAGATGGCGGGAGCTCTAACCTATACAGCCCGAACATCGATAGCGAGAGCAGTACAAATATCGCGCTAAAAGTGGCTATCGCCCAGGGATTTTGCAGGTAGATTTGCAGATTGGAGCCAAAGTAGCCCGCCGCGATGCCCGCTATCATATATGCAAGCGACATAAAAAAGACATACACGAACGAGAGCCAAAAGCCCTTTTTAAGCGTCATATGCTCTTTGGACTGCTTGGCTATGATGGATGAGAGTATCGGTATCATCGGAAATGTGCAAGGGGTCAATGAGAGCAGCAAGCCAAATCCGAAAAAGCTCACGAGCGCGGCTAAAAGGGTGCTGTTTTGGAGCATATCCGCGATACCGCTCTGCTGCGAGCCTTTGCCATTTGCGACATTCGTCTGATACTCCGCGCTAAGGGGCGGATAACAGATGACGCCCTTTCCCGCACAGCCTTGATAGTCGACCTTTAGGAGCGTTTTGCCGCTTATCTTGTTGGAGCGCAGGTAGTCTTTTGAGATAGCTGTTTCGTAAAGGTCGAAATAGACATTTTGCTCTTTAAATATTTCAGGTTTTTGGGAGGAGAGAGCGGAGGTGAGGTTAAGTTTTTTGGGTGAGATGACCTCGATGTTGAGCTTATCGGCGAGCAGATAGACACCATCGCTCATCTCTATCTTGACGATAACAAAGCCGTTTTGCTCTTCAAAACTTACGCTAAAAGCCTCCTCCGGTGGGAGTATCCTCATCTGCTGCGCATAAAGCGTGGCACACAATAAAAACAGAACCGCGATAATCTTTTTTAACATTAAAAAACCCTAAAATTTGATTCTGCTAATTCTATCTAATGTTGATAAACTACACATTAAGCTTTGATGGGTTATGATTAATACAAAATTTTTTAAGGGGACGCGGATGGGTAAAAATAGCAAAAAGTCAGCCGATAAGGCGTTGGAGGTCACATCAAACGAGGAAGCCCTAAAAGAGCCAAAAAAAGAGAAAAAAAATCAAGATAAGCTTAATGGCAAAGAGGATCGCGTGCAGATCTGGGTCAAAAGAAGCAAACTTGAGTACGAAAAAAATGTAAGAGAGCTGCAAATAGAGCTCTTGAAGCTGCAAAAATATGTCAAAGAGAGCGGTCTTAGGATACTCATCATCTTCGAGGGGCGCGACGCGGCGGGCAAAGGCGGCACGATAAAGACTATGACGGGGCACATCAACCCCAGAGGTGCGCGCGTCGTGGCTCTTGAAAAGCCGTCCGACAAAGAGCGCACGCAGTGGTATTTTCAGCGGTATGTGGAGCATTTGCCATCAGCCGGAGAGATAGTATTTTTCGACCGCTCTTGGTACAACCGCGCGGGCGTCGAGCCTGTGATGGGGTTTTGCACCAAAGAGGAGTATCAGGAGTTTTTGATAGAGGTACCAAAATTTGAATCACTCATCGCGAGGTCGGGCGTGAAGATATTTAAATTTTACTTTTCCGTCACAAAAGAGGAGCAGAAAAAACGCTTCGAAGAGCGCAAACGAGACCCTTTAAAGCACTTCAAACTCTCCCCGATAGACGAAAAAGCGCAAGAGTTGTGGGACCAATACACCTTAGCCGAATACTCAATGCTCTTAGCCTCCCACACGAAAGAGTGCCCGTGGGCGATAGTCTACTCCGACAACAAAAAAAAGGCGCGCCTCAACACCATACGCCACCTTTTAAGCCAGATAGACTACCCCAATAAATCCAAAAAAGATATATTTAAAATCAACGAAGATACCTTCAAAACCGGCGACAAAGTAATCCAAACAGCTACGAACGGAGT
>JAISQB010000013.1 GCA_031274495.1 Campylobacteraceae bacterium
CCCCCTGCCCTGTCGCTTTCGATGATTTTTAGTTTGGGGTGCGCAAAAATCTCTCTCATCTAATACAGCGCCGTCATCCTATCTATGTCGCTCCATTTGAGCCCCTCATCTTTTTTCAAAAGGTTAAAGAGGTAGCGCGCCATCATATCGGTCTCTATATTGACCCTGCGCCCTACTTTGTATGAGCTAAAAAGCGTCTGTTTTATCGTGTGCGGTATGATGGTGAGTTTGAAGATATCGTCTTTGATTTCGCCCACGGTAAGGCTCACGCCGTCGATTGCGACGCTTCCTTTGGGGGATAAAAATTTCATAGTTTCCTTGTTTGTTTTGATGAAAAAGTCCGTACCGTTCTCATCTTTTTGTATCTTCGTTATCTCGCCTATCGCGTCTATGTGTCCTTGCAGAAGATGCCCTTCTATGCGGCTTTCCAGCGTCATAGCGGGCTCTATGTGGACTAAGCCTTTGTAATTTTCCACCGCTAAAACCTTCCTGCTTTCGTGCGAAAGTTCGGCTTTGAAACTGCCCTGATTGACCTCTATCACCGTCAAACAAGCACCGTTTACGGCTACGCTGTCGCCGATATTTGGGCGGTACTGCGCGCCAAGCCATAAAATATTATCCTGATAGGAGAGCGTTTGCGCGCACTCTCTGATAAGTCCCGTGAACATTGATTGCCTCTTAAAAAGATTTTTCTGCCGCCGAAGCGTCCCGGCCGTAAAATTAAAATGGTTTTATTATAGCATATCTATCGGAGCTCAAAACGCGGTATTTACATTCGCTTAATATTGCCGTGCGACAATAGCGTTTGCTTTTTACAAAAAAGGAGTTTGTATGCAGTTTAATGTCAGGCGTTTTTCCACTCTTTGTATCGCGTTTTCGTGCTCGGTTATCATCTTCACGGGCGCGGTTTTATTGCTCGCCCCTCACGAGCTTGGCTGGAGGCTTTTTTGGCTTGATGAGGGGGCGTATAAGGGGTTGCATCAGATGATGGCTATCATTTTTATACCAAGCCTTGCAACTCATCTTTACTATAACTGGAAGCCGATAGTCTCGTACTTTAGGACAAAAACGCTCAAAATAAGCCGCGAATTTATCACAGCCGCCGCGCTAAATCTCGCCCTCATCGCGCTCACTCTCACAGCGTACAATATCCTAATAGACCCCAAAGACGATATGGCGCAAAAGATAGAGGAGTTTTGCAAAGAGGCGAAGCGGTGACTTTTATGCTACAATACCTCCTCTAAAAATTTTTAGCTTCCCTTCTTTAGGGTTTTGAGGAACAAATGATATATGATATTATAGTTATAGGCGGCGGGCACGCCGGTATAGAAGCCTCTTTGGCGGCTGCCAAGATGGGCAAAAAAACATTGCTACTTACTATATTGGTCGAGCAGATAGGCGCGGCGAGCTGCAATCCCGCTATCGGCGGACTTGGCAAAGGACATTTAACAAAAGAGCTTGACGCTCTTGGCGGACATATGGCGCTTGCGACCGACACCGCGGGGATACAATTTCGCGTTTTAAACGAATCCAAAGGTCCCGCCGTAAGAGGCACGAGAGCGCAGATAGATATGGATAGATATAGAATTTTTATGAGGGAGGTTGTATTAAACACCCCAAATCTCTATATCTCGCAAGAGTGCGCCGAGCAGATCACCCTCCAAAACGGTGCCGTAAGCGGCGTCATCACGCACCTTGGCAATCGCTACGAAGCAAAAAAGGTGATAGTCACAACGGGTACATTTTTAAAAGGGCTCATACACATCGGCGAATTTAAACAGCAGGCGGGCAGGGCAGGGGAGTTCGCCTCGTACGGCTTGTCGGACTCTTTGAGAAGCTTTGGCTTAAAGATGGGGCGGCTTAAGACCGGCACTTGTCCGAGATTGGACGCGAAGAGTATAGATTTTAGCAAGATGCAAATCCAAGGGGGGGATGAGAATCCTCTGCCTATGAGTTTTAGAACCGACAAGGCGGGATTTAACCCGTTTCAACTTCCCTGCTTTATGACATACACAAACGAAAAAACGCACGAGATAATACGCGGCAACTTTCACAGAGCACCGCTTTTTACGGGGCAGATAGAGGGTGTGGGTCCCCGATATTGCCCAAGTATCGAAGATAAGATAAACCGCTTTGCCGACAAAGAGCGCCACCATATCTTTGTGGAGCCGCAGACAAGAGAGGCGCGCGAATACTACCTCAACGGGCTCTCCACTTCGCTGCCGCCGGATGTACAGTTAAATTTCCTGCACACGATGGCGGGGCTTGAAGAGGCTAAAATCGTCCGTTTCGGGTACGCGATAGAGTATGATTATGTTGATCCCACCGAGCTCAAACACACGCTTGAGACAAAAAAGATAGAAGGTCTCTACTGCGCGGGGCAGATAAATGGCACGACGGGCTACGAAGAGGCGGCGGCGCAAGGTCTAGTGGCGGGCATAAACGCCGTTTTGGCGCAGGATGAGAAAGAGCCGTTTGTTTTGCGCCGCGACGAGGCGTATATAGGCGTTATGATAGACGACCTTATCACCAAAGGCACCAAAGAGCCCTATAGGATGTTCACTTCGCGCGCCGAATACAGGCTCCTTTTGCGCGAGGATAACGCCGATATGAGGCTGATGGAGTATGGGTATAGATTTGGTTTGATAGATGAGGCGGTGTATGCTAAAGTCCGCCGCAAGATAGAGCAGACGCACGCAGGATTAGAGCTTTTGGAAGAGAACTTCGTAACGCCGTCAAAAGAGAATAGGGCGTTTTTAAACTCCTTAGACGAAGAGGCGGTGAATGATAAGACAAGCTTTCAAAAGATAGCGGCAAGAAAGAGCTTCACGCCCGAAAAGTTGGACAAGCTGCTGCCATCTTTGGCGGATTTTGAGAGCGAGGCAAAAGAGCAGATACTCATCCTCGCCAAATACAAAAATTACATACAAAAGCAAGAGGAGCAGATAGCCGCAATGCGCAAAATGCTAGAGGTGAAAATCCCGCCGGATATTGACTTCACAAAAGTAAGCGGACTTGGAAATGAAGCGGCAGAAAAACTAAAACGCTTCAACCCCCCCACACTCTTCGCCGCCAGCGAAATCAGCGGCATCACCCCCTCCGCCATTGACGCTCTGCACGTATATATCGTTATGACGCAGAAGAGGAAAAATAGTTAAGCGGTGATTTTCACTTTTACGCAAGGTGGCGGTGGAAATCAATCATACTCTTTTGGTCTTACTATTACTGTGTCGTCTGATAATGTTACTTTTTTGGGGAGTTGACACTCTTCCAGTTGCTCTTTTTGCATTTCATGCCACCTTTTAGCACTGTTTTTTAATTCGCTTGCAAATCTGCTTCTGTTTGGTGGCGTGATAAGTATCACATCTTTTGATGGAAATAATAGTTTAATTTTTTTAATAGTCGATACCAAATCGCTGTCCGATGTTATCAAAAAAGCTTTATCAAAATTATCCTCAAAAGCATCTTGCAGCATTTCTATAGCGATATTGATGTCACTCTCTTTCTCTTCGTGTGTGGTATATTTTTGCAAACATTTTTTGCATTTTGGAAACTTCTTTTTGAAATTACCCATGATAACTTCAATGCCGATATCTTCCAGTACTTTTACATACTTTTCATGTCTTTTATAAGCATCAAAAACATGTTTGGCATATGCTGAAAAGTAATATATCTTTTGAATCTCCTCGCCGTCTTGGGCGAAAAAACAGACCAGCTTTTTTAAGTCTATCCATTTTAGGCGGTTTGAGCGGGGTATCTGCTTGGCTATATCAACGATGGCATGATATAAGTTAAAACCCCGTCAATATAGCAATTTACTCTTGATTTTTCAGAAGAAGTAGAAGTCGCCATGCCGGAACATGGCGAGATGCGATGAAATTCTTGCACATTTAACCTTAAATAATAATTATCTTAAGCCAAAGCCGCTTGATAAAATAAAATTATGATTATACATTAAAATATTTAAAAATAGTGAACTTTATTAAAAATAACAAAATTACTTCTTGAAGAATTAACAATGTCTTATATACGATAGTAAAAAATTATTTTGCAAGCGTGATAGACGACCTACAAACTCTCCTCTTTTTTCGCCTTCTGAGTTGCTGCGACCAAGTTGTATTGTTGCTCTAAGAACTCCGCTATTCTTCGCTGTAGCAGCTGTTTGTCTTCGCTTATATCGGCTTTTAGAAATCTATTGATGTGGTTCATATTGATTTTTAGAGCAAAGCCTTTGTTGGCTTTTATCTTGCGGTTGATGTCTTTGACGGCTTCGTTGTACGAGGCGGGGGCGTTTCGTAGGATCATCGCGGCGTACTCTTTGACGATATTTAAAAACACCTCTTGCCTGTGGCGGTCACCCCCGTATATCTGCGCGGCGACCTCTTTTAGCGTCGTAAAATCGCACTCTTTGGCGCTTTTACAGCTTGGCGCGATGATAAGGGCGAACAGTTCGGCTCTAAACTCTAAAGATTTATAGTGGTACAAAAACAGCTCTCTAAAAGATGTCAAAAGCCAAGTTTTAACGCTCATATTTTCCTCTATTCTTTTTTTGCAAGCTGTGATTATATCACAAAACCGCCCGAAACATCAACTTTTTATCGCGGTTTTGGTTATAATCCGTTTTATGAAAAAGCTGCTTTTGGTTTGTGCGCTATTTTTTGGCGGTTGTTCGGATATATGGGACTACCCTTTGAGCAAGTATTGCGATGATGGGGACGCCCAGGCGTGCCACAAGCTGAGTGAGAGCTACTGGTTCGGCGGCAAGCTAATGATAAAATACCTCACAAAAGCGTGCGATAACGGGCATTATGAAGATTGCTTCAGTTTAGGCTGGGGCTACCACAAAGCCCAGCACGGCGCGAAACAAGACTTTGCAAAAGCGCGCGAATACTACGAAAAAGGGTGCAACGGCGGCGAATACAAAAGCTGCCTCAATCTTGGCAATCTTTACTATGACGGCAACGGGGTGGAGGCAGACCGCTCAAAAGCCCTTGAATACTACGAAAAGATGTGCGATAACAAAGGCGGTGATGGCTGCTATACTCTTGGCGCGATGTATTATCACGGCAGCAATGTAGAGCAAAACTACACGAAAGCCATTGAATTTTTTGACAAAATGTGCAACGATGGCGGCGTGCGCGGCTGTTCGGTGCTTGCGGAAATGTACAAAAACGGCACGATAGTAAAACAAGAGACCGCCAAAGCGTTGGCGTATTATAAAAAAATGTGCGATAACGATGACGGGGGCGGCTGCTTTACCGCAGGATATTTTTATGAGCAGGGCACAGGCGTAAAACAGGACTTTGTAAAAGCGCGTGAGTACTATGAAAAGGCGTGCGAAAAACGCTATCGCAGCGGTTGCGTCAATCTTGGAGTTTTGTACGAAAACGGCAAAGGCACAAAGAAAAACATCGCAAAAGCCCACGAATACTACGAAAAAGCGTGCGATAACGGAAGCAAAAGCGGCTGCTTCAATCTCGGCGCTTTGTATTTTAACGGCAAGGAGATGGAACAAGACTACACAAAAGCGGCGCACTACTTTGAACGCTCGTGTGACAAAGAAAACGGCGAAGCGTGCCTATTTTTGGGGGATTTACACTACAACGGCAAAGGCGTGGAGCAAAACAGACAAAAAGCAAAAGAGTACATAGCCAAAGCGTGCGAGCTAAACCACGAAGACGCCTGCAAAACATACGAGGATATCTCGCGCAAAATAGAAAATTAAGTCAAAAATAGCTACCATTACGCTTGCCTTTCCTTAGACCTGTGCAATGTCCGTCTTGACAACGCTTCAGGGTGGGAACACAGCAGAGCACCAAACCGGTATATGTGCCGCAGGTATCTGGGGGAAGGTCTTTTTCAAACACGCATAAATCTCTCCATATTTTCCACCAATCACACCATCTTTCGCACATCAATCAATATCCGTCATCACCACACTTCGGCGTAGCGCAAAGCACGAAAGAAAGCGGGGTTTCATCTCCCTCGTCGCGAGAATCCGTCCTCTCCCATTGTTCCGACAGAGCAAAGTGACGAGGAACCCTAACGGCTGCCTCTCTATTTCGTCATACTCCACTCTCTGTCATTCCCGCGTAAGCGGGAATCCAAAATAAGCGTAGCGCTTTCGTGAAACGAAATATTTCCTTGAAAACAAGCAAAGCGCTTTTGCGAAGCAAAATGTTTCCTTGAAACTAAAAAACATAACAATAAGAGAAAATATCGGATTTGAAATTATCTATAAATTGAATACGGTTTTTAATAAAAATAGACGCTTCACGTATTGGATTCACGCCTGTGCGGGAATGATGGAGAAGTAGAGGCGGATTCTCTTGTATCGCTACGCACGGGAATTATGGGGGGGGGGGCGGATTCTCTCACATTGCTACGCGCGCAGGAATAATTAAGAGAGAAGTCATCACCACACACAGCGACAGCGATAATCGCGTAATCGCGATTTTCTCTTTCCCCCATTTTGACACTGCCTCCTGTTTTGATTTATTCAAGGAAAAAGAGCGAGGACCTGTTTGAGCGAAGCGAGTCCCGCAGCTCCCTTGAATAAATTAAAAC
>JAISQB010000014.1 GCA_031274495.1 Campylobacteraceae bacterium
TTTTTACGGGAGTATGAAAAAGATTGCTTTGGTGGCGGTGTTTTGCATCGGTTTGATTTACGGCTCGCCCATTTGCACGGAAACAGTGAATGATCCCGAAGATGGCTCATATAGGTATGATTGCTTTTACGAGGGCAAAAAACTTTTAGAGGCGTACACCGATTATAAAAAGGCAAATAAAGGCATAAACGGCTACGATGAGCTCATCCCGACTCCCGCAGTCGGCAAAAACCGCACGGACACTTTCAAAAACGGTATCCTCTCCATAGAGTACAAATGGGACGGCGATAAAAAGCTCTCCGTCACAATGATATACGAGGGCGGCGATGTGTATCTGATTTTTGAAGAGAGCGCAAACGGCACGAAACAGAGCGTTGTGTATAGCGGTTAGGCTTATTACGCACCGCACAAATATGCGATAAGAAGCGTGGAATTTCCTTTAATACGGCACGCTTTAATTATAAACATCTTTTCTATGAGCGACCTTTAAAGCCAAAACAACTACTCCGTTATCTCATCCAAAAGTTTGAAATTATTTGCCCCCATAAGGTGGATTTTGGGGTGGAGGGTTTTTAGCTCTTTGAACAGCTCTTTTGAGAGTGCGATGCCCACTTTTAGCTCTTCGTCTTCGCCGATTTTTTTGGCGGTTGAGAGTTGCTGCATATAGTTTTGGGGTATATGCACACCGCTTACGTGGGAGTTTAAAAATTGGGCGGTTTTTAGTCTTGTCACGGGGAAAAATCCTAAGATGAGCTCTGTGTCGGATTTAGTTTGCGCCTTTGTCTCCTCGAAAAGCTCTTTTAAATCCTTGGCGTTTTGGAGAGTGTAGATGGGCTGCGTTATGATAGCGGCGGGGTTAAATCTAAGTTTGGTTGCTATCTTTTTTTGCAAAGTTTTGGGATGTTTGGAGCTGGAGTTGCAAACAGCAAACGATAGCGTTGGTTTTAAAGGTGTGCTAAATTCGCCTCCGGCGTAGTCGATACCGGCGTTAAAGCATTTGATGATTTCCAAAAGCAGTGTGGAGTTTCCCTCAAAAACACCCTTTACATTTGGCTGATTGCTACTTGTCGCGGGGTCTCCTGTTAGCGCTAAGATAGCCCTCACGCCAAGCTCGTTAGCGCCTAAAAGCGTTGATTGGAGGGCGATTTTGTTTTTGTCGCGCATAGTTATAGTGGCGATGGCGGGTTTGGAAAAGTACTCTTGCAGCTTAAAGGCACTAACTACAGAGTCCGCCTTAAGTCTTGCCAAAGGGCTATCCGTCACGACAAAAGCGTCTATTTTGTTTGCCAATTTTGTCGCCTTAAGCTTCTCAAAAATAGCCTCATTACCCGCACCGTGCGGGGGTGTGACCTCCAAAGAGATGAAGCTTTTGGAGTGAAGTTTATTTTTCAATTGCAGATACATATTTTATTCACTTTTTAATATAGATTTGAGTATTATATCAAAAAACTAAGATAAAAATTAGGAAAGTTATATGAAACTTGCGGCTTTTGATTTTGACTCTACGCTTATGGATGGAGAGACAATCAATTTTTTGGCAGATGCTTACGGAGTTGGTGACGAAGTGGCAAAACTTACCGCTGAAGCGATGAGGGGTGAGATTGATTTTTTTGAGGCACTAAACAGAAGAGTTGCTCTTTTAAAAGGTATGAGTGAGAAAAAAGTTATAAATATATGCGAGAATTTGCCCTATATGCAAGGCGCCAAAGAGTTGATACAAGAGCTTAAAGATAGGGGTGTCAAAGTGGTGGTATTTAGCGGCGGATTTAGATATGCGACCGATTTTGCGAAAAAAGTCTTAGGATTTGACGCGGATTTTTCGAATGTTTTGCACGTGAAAAACGGCTCTCTCACCGGACTTGTCGGCGGGGATATGATGTTTGGCTTCTCAAAAGGCGATATGCTTTCGAGGATTCAAACGATACTTGGGGTAGGTATAGAGGAGACCATGTCGGTAGGCGACGGGGCGAATGACGCCTCTATGTTCGAGTTTTCCGGGCTAAAGATAGCATTTTGCGCGAAAGAGTTTTTGAAAAGCAAGGCAAATGTGATCGTAGACGAAAAAGACTTGAGGGCAATTTTAAATTATGTTTCATAAAAGGAAAATACGATGGCAGTCGGTTCAAGCAATTTTTCTATTTGGTGTGATTTTATTGAGAGAGAATTTTTATCAAAAGAGCTCCCCGCACTTATTGACTCCGGCATAGTAAGCGGCGTCACAAGCAATCCGGTTATATTCAAAAACGCTATCTTAAGCTCCAAAGCGTACGCGGAAGATAAGAGAAACAGTATAGATTTGCTCCCAAAAGAGAGGTATGAGTTTTTGGCGGTGAGCGACATCAAAAATACCGCCAAACTCTTAGCCTCCACGCACAGAGCCGATGATCAGGACGGATTTGTGAGCATAGAGGTAAATCCCCTCTTTTCAGACGACGCCGAAAAGATGGTGGAAGAGGCAAAGCGGCTCTATAAAAAGATAGATATGCCCAACCTTATGATAAAAGTTCCCGCAACGGACGCGGGGTATGAGACGATAAAAGAGTTAATTATCGAGGGCATCAATGTAAACGCTACGCTTATCTTTTCGCCGCTACAGGCGAGCAGGTGTTTGCAGGCTATTGAGAATGGATTTTATATATTTCAGCGCAGAAATCCCAAAAAGCCGTTCCCGCAGGCGGTCATCAGCGTATTTGTGAGCCGATTTGACAGAAAATTAGACTCCAGACTTGAAGCCGCGGGGCTTGAGAAGATGAAGTTTGGCATTATGAACGCCTCATATATCTATCAACTTGTAAGGGATCAGAAGATATCCAATGTAAGGTGTCTTTTCGCAAGCACGGGGGTGAGCGATCCTGCCGTCAACAAGTCGTACTATATCACGAAGTTACTATACAAAAACGCTATCAATACCGCGCCGTTATCAGCTATAGAGAGCTTTATGGAGGTGCTTGACACCGAAGAGAAGAGCTGTCCTAATAAAGAGAGTATCCAGAGATATTTTGAAGAGGTGGAGCGAAAAGGGATCGTACTAAAAGAGGTATACGCTTCGCTCCTTGAAGAGGGGCTTGAGCAGTTTAATAAAGCCTACAAAGAGATGATGGAGAGCTTAAGGGTGACAAACGAGGAGATAGCGAGTATCAAGGCGCAGGAGCGCGCCGAGAGGGAGCGTAAAGAGTTGGAAGCCAGACGAAAAGAGGAAGAGATGAAAAGAGCGGAAGAGGAGAAGATAGCCGCCCAAAAACTTGAGCGAGAGAGGTTGGAGTGGGAGGCGCACGAAAGGGCGATGGAGGATTTGAAAAGACGGGGCGCCGAAGCAAAAAAGGATGTTGATGTGAGCGTAGATGTCAAAGTAAACAGACCCGCCTCAAAAGCAGACGCGAAACAAGTTCCATCACAAGACCGCTATAAAAGTCCTATAATGAGGGTTTTGGAGGGGTATCTAAAAGAGCTTATCTCGTACAACGGCAGCGATCTGCACATCAAATCCGACGCGACTGTCAAAGGGCGCGTGAACGGTGAGATCGTCACAGTCAGCAACAATGTCCTCAAAAAAGAGGAGCTTGACATACTGGCAAGAGAGCTCTTGCAGGATAGATACGAAGAGTTTACGAAGAAGAAGAATGTGGATTTCACCTATAAACTCGACGACGATTATAGATTTCGCGTCAATATATTTTACCAGACAGACGGCATTTCGTCGGTATTTCGCGTGATTCCTGTGCATATTCCCACCGTTGAAGACCTTGATCTGCCGCTCATCGTAAAAGAGTTCGCAGGCAAAAGAAGGGGTCTTATATTGGTCACAGGACCCACGGGAAGCGGCAAAAGCACTACTCTTGCTGCCATCATAAATCTCATAAACCAGACAAGTCAAAAGCATATCATCACCATCGAAGACCCGATAGAGTTTATCTACAAAGATGATCAAAGTATCGTCAATCAGCGCTCCATCGGTCAAGACGCCGTGAGCTTTTCAGACGCTCTCATAGCCTCTTTGAGGGAGGATCCTGATGTGATTATGGTGGGCGAGATGAGAGACGCGGAGACTATCCGAACGGCGATCCGCGCCGCGGAAACAGGGCACCTTGTCCTATCCACGCTGCATACGCTTGACGCCAAAGAGACGGTGGCGCGTATTATCAGTATGTTTGACGGCAATGAACAAAACCAAATCCGCCACTCCTTGGCCTCCGTGCTCCAAGCGATTATCTCGCAAAGACTCGTCAGACGCAAAAGCGGCAGCGGCGGCAGAGGCAGGGTCGCGGCGATTGAGATTTTAGTCAAAAACGAGCGCATAGAGGCGATGATAAAGCAAGGCAGGGACGGCGAGATAAAAGACGCTATCGAAGATGACGGCGATGTGTACGGTTCACAAAGCTTCAACCAAGCGCTGCTTGACCTTTATGTCGGCGACCTTATCAGCTATAGCGAAGCTCTTTACGCGGCGACATCGCCTGCGGATTTGAAGATTTTATTGGACAATCACGACATAGAAAAACATACCGGCATCAAAAGAGGCGGCACGAAAAAACATTCGGATTATGAAGATGAAGCGGAGGGGAGCGAGAATGTGACCGTGGACTTGGACGATGATGATATCTTGTCCTTGAAGCGGTGACTTAGCTGTTTTTTATATAAAACTGGCTACAATTGCGCTCTTAATTTTTTAAAAGGACGATAATGTTAGAAGGCATCCTAAGAGAGAGTATCGATAGAAAGTCGTTGAGAACGCTTAGACGAGATGGTTATCTGATTGCCAATATTTACGCAAAAGGCTTCGAGAATATCCACGCAGCGTTCAAAGAGAACGAATTTATCAAGGCTGTACGCAAGAAAGAGGGACTCATTTTCCCCGTGAAAGTCGGCGAAAAAGTACACAATGTAATCATCCAAGAGTACCAAAAAGAGCCTGTTACCAACAGACTTTTACACGTAGACTTGAAAGTGGCGCTTCCGGGCGTAGTTACAAAGTATATGGTTCCTGTTGTCACAAAAGGCATAGCAAAAGGCGTTAAAGATAAGGGCGTTTTGGTTATATCCAAAAGAAGACTCGGCGTAAAATGCGCGGCTGAAAATCTTCCAAACGCGTTCGAGCTTGATGTAAGCGAGCTTGGCGTTGGGGATTCGCTTCTTGTAAGAGATATCAAAGTAAGCGGCAATGTAAAAATCGTAGAGGCAGACAGAGTTGCCGTCGCAGGCGTTATCAAAGCGCAATAACATATGTTTCTGTTTGTAGGTCTTGGAAATCCTACCCGAAACTATATAAACACAAGACACAATATAGGCTTTAAAGTGATAGACGCGCTAAGCGCTCACTTTAAAGCTTCCCACATCTCAAAACCCCAATTTCAAGGCGACCTTTTCAAAGCCTCAAATAACCTTTTCTTAAAACCGCTCACATATATGAACAACTCCGGTCAAAGCGTCAGCGCCGTCGCCAATTTTTACAAACCCGATGAAATCATAGTCATCCACGACGACATAGCCATACCGCTTGGAAGCGTGCGCATAAAACGCGGAGGCTCCAGCGGCGGGCATAACGGACTAAAGTCTATAGATGCGCATATCGGGGCGGATTATATAAGGGTGCGTTTGGGTGTTGGCACGCCAAGATTTGAACAAGACGCGGTCAATTTTGTACTATCCGACTTTTCAAAAGAGGAGAGCCCTTGCGTCCAAAAGCTCATAGACTACGCCGCGCTTATCTGTGAAGAGCTGCTCACCAAAAGCTTTGATGAGGTAAACCAAAAGTATGTCTCCAAAAAAGGAATCTGCGCCGAAAATGGTTAAAATATATCAGCGTTATATCGTATTTTTATACCTTAAAAACTTTTTTATCATATTTTGTTCGCTGGAGCTTTTTTACGCGGGCGTTGATTTTATCACCAACTTAAACAAACTCCCCGACTCCGCGAACCTACAGCTTTTATATCTCTTGTTTAACTTAATGAGCGCGGTAAACTATACGCTGCCCTTATCCATCATCTTTGCGATGATAGTCTCCAAATTTTCGATGATCCGCTCAAACGAACTTATCGGTATGTACGCCGCGAGCGTCACGAAAAACGCGCTCATCTTGCCCATCTTTATAACTTCGATGGTTTTGACATTCATCTACATAGCGCTCAATTTCACCCAATTTGCCTACGCCTACACCTACAAAAGCAACCTCTTAAAATACAACCAAATCCTCTCCACATCATCCGATCTATTCTTAAAATATGACGGTAAATATATCTACTTTGGCGAACTAAACCCCATCAAACAAGAGGTGACAAAGGTAAAGATTTTTGACATAGCAGACAACGAACTTCAAGAGGTGATAAGCGCAAAACGCGGGGTTTTTAACAATGACGCGTGGGTCTTGGAAGATGTCGAGATAACCAAAAAACCAAAAATCGAAGAGAACCTAAGCGCCAAAATTGAAACCATCAAGCTGCCCTACATAACGGTCTTGGAGAGATTCCGCCCCAAAATCATCGAAAACGCCCACCTCGGACAATCCGCCCTATCGATCCCCGACGCCATCGACGCGATAATATTTTTCGGCAGACAAGGGATAAATATCTCTCCTGTTAAAACCAACCTCTATCTCATCATCTTTTTCCCCTTTTTCGCGCCGTTTATCGTTGTGATTTTCTACTACTATCTGCCGCTCTCAGGGCGCTTTTTTAACCTCGCGTTGATGAGCTTTATATTTGTTTTCATCGCACTTGCGGGCTGGGGAGTGCTCTTTGTTTTGGGTAGATTTGCCTCAAGCGGCGTCATCATAGCGGAGATTTCCATACTCTTGCCGATAGTAGTTTTAGGACTTTTCGCGCTCATCTTGTACCGTAAAAACAGCTAAAATTTTCTTGCAATCTCTTTTGCGATATACTTCCCAAAAAGGATAGTTATGAAAGAGAGCTTCAAAAAATCCATCGAAAACGCCCGCATAGTGGCTCTTGGCGAAAATTCGCACTTCATAAAAGAGTTTTTTGTCTTGCGCAAAGAGATAGTGGAATTCTTGGTCGAAGAGTGCGGATTTGGCGTTTTGGCGTTTGAATTTGGCTTTTCGGAAGGGTTAGAGATCGACAAATGGATAAAAGGGCAAGGGGATGAGGGCGACATCAAAAAACATCTTTTGCACTTTTACTACCCCAAAGAGTGGGAAGATACCCTTTTGTGGCTTAGAAAATACAATAAAGCTTCGCGCAAAAAGGTGGATTTTTTAGGCGTTGATCTGCCAAGAAACGGCGGCTCGTACTTCCCTTCACTAAAAATCGTACATAAATTTATAAAAAAATATGACGAAAGCGCCGCCTTTTTGTCGGAGCGCGCTTTTGCATTGGCATCAAAACTTGACGGCTACTCCACCGCGCAAGCCGCATTGGCGTTGCAAAATATCAGGGTAGAAGTTAGAAACGAGCTAACCACACTCTTGACGCGCCTACTCATCCGTCTTGAGATTATGCAGCCTCAGATAACGCAAAAAACATCCGAAGAGCGCTTCAATATAGCCCTTTTACACCTTAAGAGTATTTTTTATACAGACTATAATATCCAAGCTATGGCGGGTTTTATCGGCGGTTTTGGGCTAAGCGGGGATATGGGGGCTAAGGATAAATTTATGGCGGATGTGGTGAAGGCGCGGATTAAAGAGGCGCAAAAAATGATATTGATAGCCCACAATGCACATATACAAAAAGAGCCGGCATTCTACAAAAGCTTTTTAAGCTGCGTTACTATGGGGCAGCGATTGGCGCAGAGTTTTGGGGATGGTTACCGTGCCTATGCTATCAGTTGCGAGAGCGGTTTTACAGCGGCGTTGTATCCTGATGAGAGCCAAAAATTTGGCTTTCGCGTGGACAACTATAAACTACGCCCCTCCGTCAAAGGCACTATAGAGTTTTGGCTAAAAGAGGCGGGCATAAAGCAGGGCTTTGTCGATTTTGCAGATATAGAAGCCAAAATTTTGCCAAACAAAATCCGCTTTGACTCTATGCATCTGAAGACCGATATGAAAAAGGCGTTTGACGGTATATTTATCCTGCCCAAAAGTACCGTGTCGGAAGTTGTGACAAAAAACGGCTAAAACCGAACCGGACGCGCGTATTTACCAATTTTTATCCATTGAGAGTTGACTTTTAACAACCTTTATAGAGCTTTTTGCTAAAATAACCTCTTTTATCTTCGACAAGGGTACGCAATGGATTTTAAAGCTTTGGCGTCGCGGTATAAGACGCCGCTTTTTATTTACGATTTTGACCATATAAGCGCGCAATTTAATAGCGTAAAAGAGGCTTTTAACGCCAGAAAATCGCTCGTTTGTTATGCTGTGAAGGCAAATTCCAATTTAAGTATACTAAAGCACTTGGCAAATCTTGGCGCGGGATGCGACTGTGTATCCGTAGGTGAGGTAAAAAGGGCGCTGTATGCCGGTATCACCAGATATAAAATCATCTTTAGCGGCGTGGGCAAAGACGATAGCGAGATAGAGTTTGCTTTGAAAGAAAACATCTTGATGTTAAATGTCGAGAGCGAGGCGGAGTTAAAAAGGGTCGAAGCGATAGCCAAAAACCTAAATACTACAGCCAGAATCAGCGTGCGCGTGAACCCGAATGTGGACGCCAAAACGCACCCTTACATCTCCACGGGGCTTCGGAAAAATAAGTTCGGCGTGGATACCGATACGGCGAAAAAACTCTATATATATTGCAAAAATTCACCTTTTTTGGACCCAGTGGGCATCCACTGTCACATCGGCAGCCAGATAACCGACATCGCCCCTTACCGTGACGCGACCGCGATAACGGCGGAGCTTTTGAGGAGTTTGAAGGCGCTTGAGATTGATATCAAATTTTTTGATGTGGGCGGCGGGCTTGGTATCCGTTATAAAGATGAGACCCCGATAAAGCCTTATGATTTTGCTCAAAGCGTGCTGGCAAATTTGAGCGGTACGGATGTGACGATAGTGTGCGAGCTTGGGCGGTTTTTGGTGGGCAATAGCGGATATCTGCTGACAAAAGTTTTATACGAAAAACAAAACGGCACGAAGAGATTTGTCGTCGTCGACGCGGCTATGAATGACCTCATAAGACCAAGCCTTTACAGCGCCTATCACGAGATAGAGACGGTAGATAAAAATGGCGGCGGCTCTTTGGCGGATGTGGTGGGACCTATCTGTGAGAGCGGCGATTTTTTAGGTAAAGATGTGGAGCTGCCGCCTTTGGAGCACAGCGATCTGTTAGTCGTAAAGAGTGCGGGGGCTTATGGGTTTAGTATGAGCAGTAATTACAACTCACGCCCGCGCGCCGCCGAAGTTGCCGTGAAAGATGGAAAAGATAGATTGATAAGGGCCAGAGAGAGTTTTGAGGATTTGATAGAACTCGAAAAAGAGTATCTTAAAAAGGATTGGGATGAATAAAATCAACGAGTTTAGACGCGAGATAGATAGGGTAGACGATAAAATTTTAGAGCTTTTGAATGAGCGTATGAATTTTGTCAAAGCCATAGGTGCGCTCAAACATTCAAGCGGGCAGTCTATCTACCGTCCTGAGCGCGAAAGGGAGATACTCGACCGCTTGAAGCGCCAAAGTGACGGACATCTGAAAGGCGGCGCGATAGAGGCTATATATTCGGAGATATTTGCCGTCAGCCGCAATATAGAATTTCCCGAAAAGATAGCATTTTTAGGACCTGAGGGGACATACTCACATCAAGCCGCGCAGAGTAGATTTGGCGCGCAGGGTATCTATCTGGCTTTGAACTCCATCGAAGCGGTATTTGAGGTACTCTCCAACAAAGAGGCAAAATACGGCGTCGTGCCGATAGAAAATAACACCGAAGGCGCCGTGGGCGCTACGCTTGACTGCTTGGGCAGACATCAGGATATCAAGATAGTGGCTGAACTTTATATAGATATCCACCACTCTTTTGCGACTTTTACGGAGGATGTGAAAGCCATCAAGCGTATCTATTCGCACCCGCAAGGGTACAACCAGTGCAGGCAGTTTTTAGAGACGCATATGCTAAGCGGCGTAGAGTTCGTGCCAGCCAAATCAACCTCCCAAGCGGCGCGTATGGCAAGCTTGGAAGAGGGCGCGGCTGCTATCTGCTCGCATATAGCAGCCAAACTCTATAATATCCCGATACTTTTTGAAAAGATAGAGGATAACCTCGCAAACAGAACGCGCTTTATCGTGCTGAGCGACTTTAAAAACGCCAAAGGGGTGAAAAATAAAACCTCCATCTTAGCTAAAACGCAAGATAAGCCCGGAGGTCTTTTGTCGCTGTTGGAGATATTTAAAAACGCCAATATAAACCTCACAAAATTAGAGTCGCGCCCCACTAAAGGGAGGGATTTTAAGAGGGTATTTTATCTTGATTTTGAGGGGCATATCGACGATGAGAATATACAAAGCGTGCTCGAGGGAAACGGTAAGATATATGATATCATTTGGCTTGGAAGTTATATTTCGGAAGGATAAAAGATGACATTTAACAAAGTGTTGGATAGTTTGAGTAATTACGAAGCGGGAAAACCCATCGAGTTGGTGGTAAGAGAGTACGGCGTTAGCCCCGAAGATGTGATAAAGATAGCGAGCAACGAAAATCCGTACGGATGCAGCAAAAAGGTAGTAGAGGCGGTGAGGGCGGAGGCTGTTAAAATGTCTTTGTACCCTGATGATAGTATGTTTGAGCTAAAAGAGGCTTTGGCGAAAAAATATAGCCTTCTTAGTGAAAATGTCATCATAGGCTCAGGAAGCGACCAGATCATAGAGTTTTGCCTATTTGCCAAAGCTAACCCGTCCAATAAAATATTAATGGCAAAGACAACTTTTGCGATGTATGAAATTTACGGCAAGAGAACGGGAACGACCATCCTTAAAACGCCATCGCACGAGCACAATTTAAAAGAGTTTTTGGATATCTATAAACAGAACAAAGATGTAGCCGTTATCTTTTTATGCTTGCCAAATAACCCTCTTGGCGAATGTATTGACAAGACGGAAGTGTTTGATTTTTTAAGGCAAATCTCTCCCGATACCCTCGCGGTCATAGACGGCGCTTATCAAGAGTTCGCCTCTTACAAGGACGCGGCTAAAAAGATCGACCCCAAAGAGCTTGTGGAGACTTTCCCCAACGCCATCTATCTTGGCACATTTTCAAAAGCTTACGGGCTTGGCGGAATGCGCACGGGGTACGGTTTGGGCGACGCTAAAGTGATAAAAGCGCTCTCAAAATTACGCTCGCCGTTTAATATCACCACTTTGAGCCTCAAAGCCGCTATCGAAGCTTTAAAAGATGAAGAGTTTGTCAACACAAGCGTGCGCAGTAACTTTAAAGAGATGGTCCGTTACGAAGAGTTCGCAAAATCTTTAGGGATAGAGTATATACAAAGTTACACAAATTTTATAACATACAAGTTGAAAGACGATAAAGACTCATCGGAAATTTGCGAAAAGTTGATGAAAAAGGGTATCATCATCAGAAATTTGCGAAGTTACAATATGAACGCGGTTAGAACGACAATCGGCACGAGTGCCCAGAATGAGAGGTTTTTTGATACATTTAAGTCTATATATTAGGGTAAAATTTTGGATATAAAACAGTTTGGCTTTGAAGAGCTGGAAAATCTTTGCGGCGATATGCGCGGCAAAATTATCGATGTTGTCAGCAAGAACGGCGGGCATTTGAGCTCCAATATGGGCGCTGTGGAGCTCATAGTGGCTATGCATTATGTGTTTGATATCCAAAAAGACCCGTTTATATTTGATGTCAGCCACCAATCCTACGCGCACAAACTTTTGACCGACAGATGGGAGCAGTTTGGCTCGCTTCGCCAAAAGGACGGCATCAGCGGCTACACAAAGCCCTCCGAATCACCCTGTGACTATTTTGTCGCAGGACACAGCTCCACCTCTATCTCTTTAGCTTTGGGGGCGGCGAAAGCTATCCGTCTAAAAGGCGAAGAGGGGGAGCGCATACCCGTAGTCTTGATAGGGGACGGGGCTATGAGTGCGGGTATGGCGTATGAGGCGCTAAATGAGCTGGGCGATAGAAAATACCCCGTAGTCATCATACTAAACGACAATGAGATGAGTATCTCAAAACCCATAGGCGCTATCAGCAAATACCTATCCCAAGCGATGGCGGGACGGTTTTATCAAAAATTTAAACGCAAAGTGGAGCAGCTTCTTGACTATCTTCCCGAATCTGCCACTTATATGGCAAAACGATTTGAGGATGGCTTCAAGCTCATAACGCCGGGTATGCTTTTTGAAGAGCTTGGGTTGGAGTATATAGGACCTGTGGACGGGCACAATCTGCGAGCACTTGCGGCTACATTTCAGACAGCAAAGAAGCTTGGCAAGCCTGTCATCGTACACGCCCAAACCGTAAAAGGCAAAGGTTATATGAAAGCTGAGGGGCAGTTTGAAAAATGGCACGGCGTAGCCCCTTTTGATATCAAAAGCGGCGAGCCTGTTCAAGCTGCGAAGTCCAAAAAGAGTGCCACCGCGCTTTTTGGCGACGCGCTTTTAGAGCTTGCCCAAAAAGATAAAAATGTCGTCGGCGTAACGGCGGCAATGCCAAGCGGCACGGGGTTGGATAGACTTATAGCCGAATTTCCGGAGCGTTTTTGGGATGTGGCGATAGCAGAACAGCACGCCGTGACATCTATGTGCGCGATGGCAAAAGAGGGATTTCGACCGTTTGTGGCGATATACTCTACATTTTTACAGCGCGCCTACGACCAAGTGATACACGACGCGGCGATTATGAATCTAAACATAGCCTTCGCGATAGACAGAGCCGGCATCGTCGGTGAAGACGGCGAAACGCATCAGGGCGCTTTTGACATTTCGTATCTAAACGCTATCCCAAATATCACTATCTTCGCCCCACGCGACGATGAGGGTATGAGGGAGGCGGTGGAGTTTGCATATAAGCACGAGGGGGTATGCGCGTTTAGATATCCAAGGGGCAATTTTTTCCCCTGTGAGGGCTGTAAAACGACCCCGTTTATACACGGCACGGGCGAAATAGTCAAAGACGGAGCGTCGCAAAAACTCTTCATAGGATTTGGAAACGGCGTCGGGCGCGCGCTTTTGTGTGAAAAGCTTGTAGATGAAGATATAAGTGTGGTGGATTTGCGATTTGTAAAGCCATTGGATAAGGAGCTTTTAAGAAAATTAGCCAAAAAGCACAGCGAGTGGTACATTTTCAGCGACAGCGCGAAAAGGGGCGGGGTCGGCGAGATAGTATCGGGCTTTTTAGCCGAAGAGAAGATAAAAGGGGTAGAAGTCACCAGTTTTGAGTATCCTGACATCTTTATACAGCACGGCAGCACTGCGGAGGTAGAAGAGGCTTTAGGGCTCCTCCCGCACCAGTTAGCTGAAAAAATTATAAAGAAATAAATTATAAAAAATATTAGTTGAAAAAGAATATTATTGTATAATGCTATTTGATATAGAATTGCAATAAAATTTTTGCAAAAATATTTATAAGGATACATCGTGACCGATTTGATTCCATATTTGAAAGAGAGGCGTCTGAAGGTAACGCCGCAGAGAATGTCCATATTAAAGATTTTAAACCGTTGCACGCACCCCAGTGTGGACGAACTATACGAGGAGATTCAAAAGGATTTTCCATCCATCTCACTCGCTACCGTCTATAAAAACTTAAATATTTTAAAAGAGACGGGGATGGTTTTTGAGATAAGCACAAATGCGGGCAAGCCAAGACTTGATATCAATATCTACCCCCACGCGCACATCATCTGCAAACATTGCGGTTCGGTGGAAGACGCGGAATTTATGAAGAGCGCGTACCTGTACCAAAAAGAGCTTGAAAAGAAGAGTATGCGCAAAATAACCAAACTCGATATAACTGCTACAGTGGACTCTTGCGGGCGTTGTCAAAATCTTTAAGAAATTGATACCAAACTTAAGAATTATTAAACACCCTCAGCCTTTTCATAGATATTTAAAATAGTTTATGAGATAATGCCATATTTAAGTCTTCAAAGGATATGGCAATGAAAGAGCAAGCTCAGATCAATAGGAAAAATCCTACTGCGTTTTTATTTGTTGTGGATCAGTCGCTCTCTATGGGGTACGTGATGCCATCTGTAAATAAACCAAAAGCCAAGCACGTGGCAGATGTCATCAACCGGACGATTTTGAACCTGATAGACCTTTGCAACAAAGCAGACGGCATACGAGACTATTTTCATATAGGTATCATAGGCTATAACGGCAAAGGCGCTAAAAATGCCCTTTTTGATGAAATTGATAAGCCTATCTTAAGCTATATATCCGAAGTTGCCGCCAATGTAAAAAAGGTGGAACATATAACAGAAAAGGTAGACAACGGTCTTGGCGAGATAGTAGATAAGGTCGTGGAATTTCCCGTATGGATGGAGGCTGACGCTGACGGTGAGACTCCTATGTGCGAAGCTTTCGGATTGGCGAGGGAGACGCTTGAAGAGTGGTGCAAAGATAATCCGGACTCTTATCCCCCGACACTCATCCACATTACGGACGGCGACTCCACGGACGGCAATCCGCAAGAGTTGGCGGAGAGCATCAAAAGGCTTGGCACGATATACGGCACCGCGCTTATCTTCAATCTTCACGTAAGTTCGTTTGACACAAATACGATAGAGTATCCATCAAACGACAACAGCATAAAAGACGAATACGCCAAAATGCTCTTTAAAATGTCCAGCATTTTTCCCGAACATCTCATAGGCAAGGCGAGCGATAGAGGTTACAGAGTTGTCAATAACTCAAGAGGTTTTATATTTAACGCGGATGCCGTTGATATCGTAAATTTCCTTGAGATAGGCACGCTGCCCACAAATCCCTACAAAAGACGATAGGGCGTCTGATGGAGCTACTGTTTTGCGGCTCGATACCAAAAAGCGACGATAAGCCGCACGAGAACGAAGACTATTACAATATCGGCATAGCCGACGAAAATGTACGCATAGCCCTAAGCGACGGCGCTACCGTTTCGTATGACTCCAAAAGATGGGCGAAGGCTGTGGCGGACTATTTTGTCAAAAGAGGGCTTATCTCCAACAAAGATATAGACAAACTCATCAAAACCTACTACTCCCACCGTTTCGACTTCAAAAATCTCACGCTCTTCCAAAGAAGGGGGCTTAGATTTGGCTCGTATGCTACGATACTTGGCATAGAGTATGACTTTGATACGAACTTTTTGCAGATCGTAAGCGTCGGGGACAGCGTTGCGGTTTTGTTGGACGGGGATAGATTTGTAGACTCTTTTCCGTATAGCTTAGCAAGCGAGTTTAGAAAAGACCCAAAACTTTTGAGCACGAAAAAGAGGCACAACTGCTTCTTCTCCCGCTCCAAAAAGTACGGTAAATTTTATAAAGTCTGGAATCTTAACTCCACCTCCGCTCCCATACTCCTTTGTATGACGGACGCGCTCTCAGAGTTTGCGTTCAAGTCGTACGAGAGGGGCAACAAGGATGTGTGGCAAGAGATCGCCGGTATAAAAACTATGCAAGAATTTAAAAGTTTTATCGAAGAAAAGCGCAGGGATAAAACTATGAAGATAGACGATACTACACTTATTTGCGCAAATTTTAAAGGATAAAAATGCCGCTAAACTACCCAAATTCACACGACTACAGAGCGGCTTTTCAATATATACGGGAGAGTTTGACAGACCCTGTCTTGAAAGAGGGCTTTGTCAAGACTAATGTGTTAGGGCCGCAAGTCTTTAGCGGCAATTTCGCATACGCGTATGAGATCACCTCTTTGTATAGGATAAAGTACGCCGTGCGCTGCTTCCGTTACTATTCAAAAGACCGCGAGGAGCGCTATGTCGCTATATCGAGATTTTTAAAGCAGCTCAAATCTTACTACTTTGTAGATTTTGAATACCAAACCAAAGGCATCACCATACGGGGTATCAAATACCCTATCGTCAAAATGGCGTGGGTGGACGGCGATTTGCTGGGGCAATTCATAGCCGACAACCACTCCCACCGCCGCCGCCTGAAAAATCTCATCAGCTCACTCATCGAGCTTGCAAGGTTCATCGAACACCACAACTTCGCGCACGGAGATATACAGCCAGGAAACATCATAGTCAACAACGACGGTAAAGATTTGAAACTCATCGACTACGACGGCATATATGTCAAAGAGCTTCAAAGCTTCGGCAACTGCGAGTGCGGCACACCCAATTTTCAGCACCCAAAAAGAGAGAACGCGTGGAACGCGAAGCTGGATAGATTTGCCTTTATAGCTCTTTATGTCGCGCTAAACGCGCTTGTGGAGCGCTACTCTTTGTGGGAAGAGCTCTCTTGCGATGCTGAATCTATCATCTTTGTGGCGGCGGACTATGAGGATACGAAAAATTCAAAAGCTTTTCACAAACTCTTGCAAATTGAAAATATAAAAAAAGATGTGCAAAAGTTCCAAAGAATTTGCGAATCCTCTTTCCGTAAAATCCCCTCGCTTGATGATTTTATCGCGGGTAAAAATATCCCACACTATTACAAAACAAGCAAACTGGTCTACGCCGCCAGCGCCATCATCGCACTTGGAGCACTCACGATATACTTTTTGGAGCACAACTATACGGTAGATGAGATGGGCGAAAAAGCCTCAAAGATAAAAGAGTTTTTTGTAAGCCAAGATGATGAGTTAAAAATTCCAAAAGTTGTAGCCGAACTCCCGCGCAAAACGGAGCCGATCTTGCGTACAGCGAAGGATTACGCCTCTACGATTAAACAGCTCGACGACCTGCACTCGCAACTGCCAAACGACAACGATATCACGCTGCTCACCGCCGTGACATACGCCATAAGCGGTTACGATGACGATAGACTCGCCGCTCTCATAGGTCCGCTGAATGAGAAAAAGATGGAGGACTCGAGGCTCTACTTTGTGTTATCAGCGCTTAATTGGCGCAAAAACGATATCGAAAAGGCGAGCTTCTTTTTGGATTTGGCAATAGGCGACCAGCATATGGATGATAAACTTAAAAAGATAGCCCTGCCGCTTAGCAACATTATAAAAGCAGAGTTAAACTCGCATAACCGTTACAAAAATACCCAAGGGTTTGATGAGCGGGGCGGCAAGGCGTTTGCATTGGCGATGTTGAAGTGGGAAAATAGCCACGCACAGCAGTTTAATGAACTCTACCTAAACGGCTTTATCGGTTTTTCCAACGAGTATCCGTTTGATATCACGAACCAATCGTTCACGGAGTGGTTTGATGCGTATATGGGTTACAATATGGGCAAGAGCCTGAAAATGCTCATCAATCTGTACGAAAAGTACCCCAAAAACGCGAATCTTTTGTATCGGATAGTGGTCAATGTCGCAAGTTTGTATGTGGAGGGCAGCGAGGGCAAATGCTATTTTCGCCGCGACAAATATCTGAAAGTCGCCAAAGAGCTCAAGCAAGAGTCGGTGATGCCGAGTGCAAAAAGCGCCGTCGGTTTTGCCAAACAGCTGGTCGATCTACACTTTTCGCAGGGGCAAAGCTACTACGCGCTCGCCCTTGCCTACTACGCGAATGATGAATTTGACATCGCGGAGGGCATCGCAAATATCGCCAAGATAAAATTGACGCAAAACGACACGGACGAGACAAAAAAGCAGATCGAAGCGCTTTTGAAAAACATCAGCGACAGCAAATCGTGCAGACAAAACAGCTCGTAATATCGCCAGATTTGCGCGAGGGCGTGTTGAAATGTTAAGGGTCATTTTTGAATTTTTCACCGCCGCGATACAAATCTATAGCCGGCAACTATTTGTAATGTCACTAAATCTGTGCGGGAGCGGCGAGAGTGTTTATAAAGATGTGGTTGAAATGTCGCGAGGGTTTTGCGCCTTTCACCGCCGCGATAGAAGAAGTAATGGGTATAGCCGAAGCCATTGTAGTGTTGCTGCGCATATATGGCAATTATGGTAAAACTGTCACACACCCCATATATCGCCCGATTTGTGCGAGGGCGGGAAGAGTGTGCCAAAATGTCGCGAGGGTCACTTTTGGATTTTTCGCCGCCGCGATAAAATAGGTAACGAGTATAGTCGGTAGCCATTGCAAGGTTACAATTATGATAAAAACTATCACACACCCTATATATCACCCAATTTGTGCGAGGGCGGGAAGAGTGTGCCAAAATGTCGCAAGGGTCACTTTTGAATTTTTCACCGCCGCGATACAAATCTACCATTGCAAGGTTGCCGCGCATATGTAGCAATTATGGCGAAAGCCCATCGCGTCGTTATTTAAGCGATAAAAGGTAGATGTAAAACGGATAAGTTTGGTTTTTTGAAGATAAGATGTTTTGCTTTGAGCCGCAAAGCCCAAAGCAAAACCGGGTTTAGCCTAAAAACTCGCGTTTAAAGTACTCTTTCGGAGCGCCGCAAAGTGGGCAGGCGCTTGGGGCTTTTTTGCCTTTGTGGACGTGTCCGCATATCTCGCAGACCCAAGACTCCTCCTCTTCGTCCTCAAAAAAGCCGTTTTTCTCGAGCTTCTCTTTTTGGGCAAGATACTCTCTCTCGTGTTCGGTCTCTACTTTCGCGATAGCTCTAAATAGCCTTGCGAGCGCGCTATGACCCTCATCTTTGGCGATAGCTTCAAACTCCGGATACATTGTGGTGTATTCGTAGTTTTCGCCCTCCGCGCCGTAGATCAGGTTTTTAGCCGTAGTGTCCAACTCGAAGCCGTGGATTAGCTTGTTGTACTCTTTGTACTCGGCTCTGGCGTGCCACATTTCGTTGAGTGCCGCTTCACGGAAGTGAGCCGCGATTTGATGTAAGCCCTCTTTTTGGGCGACTTCGGCGAATAGGTCGTATTTGTTTCGCGCCATCGATTCGCCCGCAAACGCCTTCATCAGATTGACCGCAGTCAAATTTGTGGTGATACACTCCATCTCCTTACCACAGCAAACAAGCGTTCCGCCTCCCACGCTTTGCACCTCTACCTCATTGCCGCAGATGTTACAGCGGTATGTTTCGTATTTTCTCATCTTTTTCTCCTTGTAATGGATAATTATTATTACATAATTATCTTTATTTCTTGATTAAAAAAGTAAAAATATAGTGCGTTAAATATATGGCAAAAAATAGCTGTAAAAATAGCCCCACTAACGGTATCAGCGCTAAAAGATAAAATACGAAAGTTATAAACAGCAAGCTCACGCCCCCGCGTCTCAAAAGCTCTTTTATCCCCACATCATCGGTGATATTTGAGGTGACATCAAAAATCAAAAGTTTATAAAAGAGGTAAAAAAACGGCGCGTTGATGGCAAGGATATTTAAAACCGGCACAAACATCAGCGGGATGACCAAAATCAGCAGCAGTAGAAATTTTAGCAGTATAAATATAGTAGTTGAAATCGTCTTTGCAACACTTACGGAGCGCAGTTCATACTCGCCGTAGTATCTTTTATGCAGCGTTTTAACGACTACGGGCGTCAAAAATCCAAGGCAGAGCACGCCTATAATGACGCTAAAGATTACCGCCAAAAACGCCCCGAAAAAGTAGATGATGATAGAGATAAGGTAGTGGACTATCGCAAAACTTAAGATTTTTGAAATGATGGGGTAGCTATTCTCAAGCGCTGTGCCATCATCTAAAGAGGCTTTCAAAATATCCAACAGCTCTCCCGCTCCCAGCAGGGCAAGAGATAGAAGTACCCCAAGCGCGATGAAAAGCGGAAGCAGAGTGAGCGTCAAAAACTTTTTGGAGAAAAAGTCGTTGATGCTCTTGGATAAAACGCTTATATGTTTCATATCGTTTTTTTGTAAGCCTCCTGTAGCTTTGCATATATCGCGTCTATATTTTGCGTGCCGCTTTTTAGAATGTCGAGCATAACGGTATTGTCCTCTTTGCCGCCCCACACTTTTTTGTAGGTGCCCTCTTTGTAGCCGTTGTCTTGGCGGAAGCGGTTTAGGACATTTTTCGCGATATAGTACTGATATAGCAACGAAAGGTTGATGCCGCACTTCAGAGATAGCGTGAAATACTCCACAAGCATCGGATCAAACTGCGCGTAACCTCTGGCGGTGGCTTTGTGGATGATGACCTCCGTGTCGTTGATAATCTCAAACGGATTTGCCGCGTCTATGTTAAATGGGTCGGAGCAGAACTCTTTGAAGCCTTGCATATTTTCTATGTTGTCCACTATCGCGTCTATATCGCCCAAATTATTATGTTTGTAGTGCTCTAAAATAAGGCTCATTATAAAGTGCCACACATCGACTATCTCCACCCTGACATTTTCCCAATCTATCGGTTTTTTCAAATCTTTCCAGTGCTTCCACTGAAAGCTGTCCACGAGCTCAGCGCACTCCATATAGATACATCTGCGCCAATTTATAATATTGTTTGTTTTTGTGTAGCCGTTCTCCCAGCCTTGCCCGTTCGTGTCGTCATTTAACGAGCGCTGAAGTTCAAACATAGCCTTAAGTTTTTCTTGATTTGTCATTTTTTCCACTCCCTCAAATTTTAGTCTCGGATTATATCAGTTTTTGGTGATGAATTCACAACTCTTTTTTATCGGCAAAAAGATTAAACGCGGTTTTTACAAACGGATGTTCCAATAACTCCTGTTCGGTTTTTGCGGCAAGCTCTCTCTCTCTTTCCAACTGCGCCCTTTGTTCGGCTAATTTGGCTTGCCTTGCAGCCTCTTTTGCCTCCTCTTCGGCTTTTTCGAGCTGCTCTTTTTCTTTGCCTATGTGATTTACGACAAGCTTGGTTTTGATACCGAAAATATCCCAAGTAAACTGCCGTATTATGCCGTACCCCTCGCGGATGGTCTTTCGCTCGCCGTTCATCGCGTGGGAGTTAAGATGAAGTTCGTCTTCTCTGAACTCCACAAACTCCACATTTTTCTCAAAGCATTCGCCAAGTTCGATATCTCTGTCGGCTAATTTTGCTATGAGCTCTTTAAATTTACCGCTGCCTTCAAACTCTTTTTTTGCCGGACTTTGCATCTGCATTGTCGCCTGCACGAGGGGGGCGGGCTCTTTTTTGGGCTCTGTAAAATCTATCTTTTGGCTCTCAATGGAGGCTATGAGGTCATCTATCTTGTCGATATTTAGCACTTCCATCATTTTAAAAAATATAAGAGCTAACACAAAGCCGTTTTCGGGATTTAGGTACAGAAGACTTTTAGCTTCGCTCAAAACTCTAAAAAACCACTCGCAGCGGCGCGGCGTGAATTTTGAGTCGTCTTGGTTGAAATATCTATCTTTCAGGTACGATATCATCTCATCTATAATGACGCCGCACTCGTAATGCTCGAGCTCTTTTAAAAACTCAAGAGCCTTTTTCCTGTCGCCCTCCATAATGCATTTGAATATCTCTTTTAATTTATCGGGGTCCAATAGTCCCAACATCAAAGCCGCCGATGAAGGCGTGAGGTCGCTTTTTGAAAATATGATAGCTTGATCAAGCAGCGTCAAAGTGTCACGAAGCGAACCGTTTCCCGCCCGCGCGATAATTTCCAGCGCCTCCCTTTCGTACTTTATCCCCTCAAGGTTTAGGATATGCTCCAGATGTTTTACCGTATCTTCGCGCGAGATTTGTTTAAACCGAAAGTGTTGCGTGCGCGAAAGTATCGTTGCGGGGAGCTTCATAGGGTCGGTTGTGGCGAGGATAAATTTGATATATTCGGGCGGCTCTTCAAGTGTTTTAAGAAGCGCGTTAAAGGCTTCGCGCGTGAGCATATGAACCTCGTCGATGATAAATATCTTAAATCTTGCAGTCGTGGGCTTATATCTTGTCTTTTCTATCAACTCCCTGATATCGTCTATTTTGCGCGAACTTGCCGCGTCCATCTCGATGATATCGATGTGCCTGCTTTCGTTTGCCATAATGCAGTTGGGACAAGTTTCGCAAGGGTTTTTTGTGGGTCCTTGGTCGCATACTAAAGCTTTTGCAAATATTCTTGCCGTGGATGTTTTGCCGCTTCCTCTAAGCCCTGAAAATAGATAAGCGTGAGAGAGTCTGTTTTGCGAAAGAGCCGATGAGAGCGTCGTTATAATCGCGTCTTGTCCTATCAGTTTGTCAAAATTGGATGGTCTGTATTTTAAAGCCAAAACCTGCGACACAAAAAACTCCTAATCAAGAATAAAAGATGATTTTACTACTTATTTGATTAAAAAAACGAATAGCCCTCGGGCGCGGCTAATTTTTAAGCCACAAATCAGCCGTGTATTCGAGGGTTTTCACATTGTCGGAAGCTAAAAGCTTTAGCGTGGTTTGGTTTTTGCTTTTGGTAAGAGAACATTTTGACTCCAGATACTCAACTATCGCCTCTCCTGAGTGGATTAGGACGCTTTTTGGGAAGTGGGCTTGCAGGGCTTTTGAGATGAGCGGGAAGTGCGTGCAGCCCAGTATCACGGCGTCGGGGTCTTGTTTGATATCTTTTAGATAGTACTCTATCGCGCTTTGTAAAACCTCCCCTTCAAAAAGCCCCTCTTCGACGATGGGGACAAACAAGGACGGACTTAGAGAGATGAGGTTGGAGTAGCCTTTTTGGCGCAAAAGTTTTTCGTATTGACCGCTGTTTATCGTAGCTTTTGTGCCGAGTATCAAGATGGAGGCGTCTTTGTTTTTTAGTCTGTTGGCGACGGCTAAGACACCGGGTTCTATAACGCCGAATACTTCAAACGGGGCGTTTTTTTGAAGCTCGCCAAGGGCGTGCGCGCTTACTGTGTTGCACGCTACTATCATTATATCTATATCAAAAGTCTTTAGATATTCAAGCGCTTCAAGGGAGTATTTGATGATGGTTTGGGGCTCTTTTGTACCGTAAGGCACCCTCGCCGTATCGCCAAAATATACTATCTCGTCAAAAAGTCTATGCCCAATCAGGCTTTTCGCGACCGTAAGTCCCCCTACGCCGCTATCATACACGCCCGCTCTCAACCTTATCCTTCATTCATTATGGCTAAAAGCTCGTCGTTGTTTTTTGTCTTCAACATCTTTGAGTATAAAAATTTCAACGCTTCGATATCTTCCATCTGGCTTATCGCCCCTCTTATCGCCCAAACTTTTTGCAATATATCAGGAGTGACCAAAAGCTCCTCTTTTCTTGTGCCCGATTTGATGACATTGATAGCGGGGTAGATACGCCTGTCGGAGATATTTCTATCAAGCACTATCTCGCTGTTGCCCGTACCTTTGAACTCTTCAAATATCACCTCGTCCATTCTGCTGCCCGTGTCTATAAGCGCGGTGGCGATGATGGTGAGGCTGCCGCCGTGTTCGATGTTTCTCGCGGCTCCGAAAAATCTTTTTGGTTTGTGCAGCGCGTTTGCGTCCACACCGCCGCTTAGCACCTTACCGCTTGATGGTGTCACGGTGTTGTACGCGCGCGCCAGACGGGTGATGGAGTCCAATAAAATAATCACATCTTTACCCATCTCCACGCTTCGTTTCGCCTTTTCGATGACAAGTTCGGCTACGCGTACGTGGTTTGAGGCCGGAAGGTCAAATGTGGAGCTGAAAACTTCGCCCCTGACGCACCTTTGCATATCCGTAACCTCTTCGGGTCGCTCATCTACTAAAAGCACTATCAGTTGTGATTCGGGATGATTTTGCGCGATACCGTGCGCCAGTTCTTTCATAAGTTCGGTTTTACCGCTTCTTGGGGGTGCTACGATAAGTCCCCTTTGTCCTTTGCCGATAGGCGTGAAAAGGTCTAAAACACGTCCTGTTAATTTGATGGAGTTGTATTCGAGTTTGATTTTTTCAGTCGGGAAAAGAGGTGTTAAGTTGTCAAAAAGTGGGCGGTTCCTGGAGTCTTGCATAGGAAGATAGTTGATAGCCTCTATCTTCAAAAGCGCGTAATATCGTTCTTGGTCTTTTGGCGGGCGCACTTGCCCCGTCACTATATCGCCCGTGCGAAGGGCAAATTTTCTTATCTGCGTACTGCTCACATACGCGTCGTTCGCGCTGTCGCTTAAGTTCGAGTCGGTCGCGCGCAAAAAGCCGTAACCCTCGTTTGATATCTCCAAAATCCCCGTCAAAAGTATAAATCCGCCTTTGCTTGTCTGGGATTTTAGTATTTCAAACATCAAATCTTGTCTTTTAAGTTCGCTGGGGTTTTCAACGCCGATAGTTTCGGCGATGTCAAGTAGTTTATCAAGCGGCAAAACTCTCAAATCTTCTATCTTGTAGCCGTCCACAGGGACGTGCGTGCGGGTTTTTCCGTTTCCATTGGAATATTTCAATTCCTTGGCGGAGTTTTGTTGTTGTGGTAGGTTTTCGTCCATAAATCCTCTTTAGTGAAATATATATTGAAGGTTTGCATAAATACAAACATTAAATTCGTGAAGTAATTCAAATTGAAAATCCAATTTTATACTAATTTACGCCCTCTTGTCAAGTTATAAAAAGCTCACATAAAAAATCACCGCATAAAGCAGTGTGAGCGCCGCTTTCAAAGCAAAATTCAACGGCATATCGCGCTCTAATATCTGCTCAAACAGCCCAAGCGACTTGGCTTTTACTATCTTATCAAGCAGTACAAGCTTTAAAATGAGATCAAACGCTTTTAGGATGATTAGCCCCACCGCTAAAGGTGAAAATCTATCAAGATATATAGCCGTGAAGATGACGGCGTAAAAGGATGGGTGCATACACAAAAAGCGCACGATGCCTTGCTGGTAGAGCCCCAATAGATTTACTATATAAGCATTTAAACTCTCGCCTTTTTGTATATAAAACAGCTCAAATAGTTCGCAGACGATGTAGATGATGAAAATTGATTGAAAATCCATAGGTGTATGATAGCAGTTCGAGGCTTAAACTTTAAGAGTTTTAATAATCTATACGCTATAATGCCGCACCTAAAAACGCAAGGAATGTGCGCGGATGAAGAGCCAAATTAAGCCAAACACTGAGTATGCGTCTTCCAAACGAAAGAGCCATTAATGTCCAAAAATTGCGACCACTGCGGACTCTCCTATAACGATGATATTTTAATCAAAGATGACAGTTTCAAAGATGTCAGATACTTTTGCTGTAAGGGTTGTCAAGGCGTCTACCACCTCTTAAAAAGCGAGGGGCTGGAGGGGTTTTACGATAAGCGCGGCAAAACTTCGATAGAACCGCCTAAAGTTACCCTTGATGACGCTAAAAAGTTTGACCTTGATGGGTTTAAAGAGAGATATATAAGCCAAAAAGATGGGTTTTACGAGGTATCTTTGATCATCTCAGGCATACACTGCGCGGCTTGCGTGTGGCTGAATGAGAAGATTTTATACAAGTTAGAGGGGGTCATCGAGGCGCATATTTCGCAGGCTAACAATAAAGCCAAAATCGTCTGGGACCCCGAACTCATCTCCCTTTCAGCCATCATAGAAGCCATCAGAAGCATAGGCTACAACGCCTACCCCTACGACGCAAGAGTACAAGAGGCACACGCGAACGCCCAGCGCCGCGACTACTACGCGAGGTTGGCGTTTGGCATATTTGCCGTTATGAATATAATGTGGATAGCCATAGCCCAATACTACGGCTACTTTTTCGGCATAGAAAAAAATGTCAAAAGCGTGCTCACCTTCGCCGAATTTTTACTGGCGACCCCAACACTTTTTTATACTGGTTCGATATTTTTCAAAGGCGCGTATTACGGCGTAAAAAACGGATTTGTTACGATGGACTTACTCATAGCGTCGGGGTCGAGTTTGACATATATATACTCGCTCTACGCGATGTTCAGCGGTATCGGGGAGCCGTACTTTGACTCTGTGACGATGATCATAACATTTGTATTCGCGGGGAAATTTTTTGAAGTTTTGATGAGAAAAAAAGCGGTCGATACGCTGGATTCGATATCGGGTATGCTGCCCACGGAAGTGCTTTTGGTGGATGGGGAAGAGAAGCGGTTTGTAAGTGTGCAGAGCATTAAAAAAGGCGATTTGATAGAGGTAAAATCGGGTGAAAAGGTGGTTATAGACGGCGTTTGCGTAAGTGGCGAGGGGTCGTTTGATGAGGCAAGTTTGAGCGGCGAGAGTATACCGGTGCTGAAAAATGCGGGCAGTAAAATCATAAGTGGCTCTATCTGTCTGGATAGCGTTATACTCTACAAAGCAGGGGCTTTGGCGAAGGATTCGACCGTGAGCAAAATCGCCGCTTTGCTGGAAGATGCGATGAATAAAAAGCCCCATATCGAACAGCTCGCCAACCAAATATCGCGCAGATTTTCATCGGTGGTGTTGGGTATCGCCTTTATCACGCTCTTTGCGTGGTGGTATTTTGCGGGCTTCAACGAAGCGCTAATTGTGGCTATCTCGGTGGTTGTCATAGCATGTCCATGCGCGCTGGGTCTTGCGACTCCCGTATCTACTCTCGTGGGACTTGGCGTGGGGGCAAAAAAAGGGGTGCTCTTTAAAGAGGCGAAATTTTTGGAGAGTTTGGCTAAATGCGATGTATTGGCGCTTGATAAGACGGGTACCATCACGCTTGGGAAGCCGGAAGTTATCAAAGTCGAAGAGTTTGAAGAGTTTGATAAAAGCGTTCTTTACGCGCTCGTGCAAAGTTCATCGCACCCCGTGAGTAAGGGCGTGGCAAAATATCTAAAGAGCATCGAGAGCGATCTGAAAGAGGCGCAGCTTACAAATATAAAGACGCTTGAGGCAAAAGGGGTGGAGGCGGATTTTGAGGGTAGGCGCGTCATTGGTGGGAACGCGAGGCTTTTAAGGGAGTTTGGATTTGAGTGCGAAGATAGGGACGCGACAAATTACTGGTTTGCCGTTGATGATAAAATCTGCGCGCGATTTATTTTGAAAGACATCCCGCGAAGCGACGCGAAAGAGGCGATAGAAAAGATAGCACAGATGGGGCTTAGCGTGGTGATGCTAACCGGCGACAATGAAAACGCCGCGTGCGAAGTTGCCGAATCTGTCGGCATAAAAGAGTTCCACGCTTCGCTTTTACCGCAGCAAAAGGCGGAGTTTATAGAGGCTTTGAGAAAAGAGGGTAAAAGGGTCGTTATGGCGGGAGATGGCATAAACGACGCTCTGGCTTTAGCAAAAAGCGACATCGCCATATCGCTTGGAAGCGGTACGGATATAGCTGTGGGGGTGAGCGATATCATTTTGATGAGCGACTCTTTGAGCGCTTTGGCAAAAGCCTTTTTCATCTCCAAAAAGACTTACAAAACCGTCAAGCAAAATATCGCCTTTTCCATTTTGTACAACGCGACTACGATCCCGCTGGCGGTCTCGGGGTTTGTGATGCCGCTTGTGGCTGCTTTGTCTATGTCGCTTAGTTCGCTCGTGGTGGTGGCAAACGCCCTTAGGATAAAAAATAAGGAGTAAGATATGAGTCCCGTGATATTGGCTATTATGATAGGAGTGTCGCTTTTTTTGGGAGCTTTTGGCGTTTTTGCGTTTCTTTGGGGGTTGAGGACGGGTCAATTTGACGATAGAAGCAAATTTTTGGACGCTGTGCACACGGACGGCGAAGATGAACTAAACGAAGCTGTGATGCTTGAAAATAGAAAAAAAGAGGCGATAAAAAGAAAAGAGGAGAAAAAGGGATACCGACCACCCGATTGATGGTCGGAAGATTTATTTGGCTATGTGGAAATTTGTAAAGATATAGTCGGCTAATGCGTCCAAATCCTCTTCGCTGAAAGGTTTTACTTGAATTTGCATTGTGGCTTTCATTTTGCCGCCGTAAGTTTTATCTGTTTTGTAGGATCTGAGAGTCTTTTTGATCTCAGCAGCAGTTAGGGTCGCAGACGCGATTGTACCGCCCGGTGGGACTTTCTCGGCTTTTGTGCCGTGGCACGCTATACAGCGTTTGAAATTCACATCAGCCGTAGCGGCGGAAGCGAAAGAGACCGCGCCGGTAACTAATAGCGTTGCGGCTATGATTTTGACCATTTTCACTTGTATTCTCCTTGTCAAGATTAATTTTGCGGCATTATAGCCTTTTGGAGTTTAATCTTTAATATATTTAGTATAATACCGATTTATTGATTAATAAAAGGATACAGATGACCTTTAAGGCGATTTTTTTAGATAGGGACGGCGTGATAAATATAGACAAGGGGTATGTCTATAGAGAAGAGGACTTTGTCTTTATGCCCCATATCTTCAAAGCTTTGAGCTACTTTCAAAGTAAAAATTACCTCCTTTTCATCGTAACAAACCAATCCGGAATCGCAAGGGGCTACTACACGGAAGATGATTTTTTGACACTCACCGACTATATGCTAAAAGAGTTCGAAAAAAGAGATATAAAGATAACCAAACTCTACTATTGCCCCCACGCGCCTGAATCAGGCTGCGCTTGCAGGAAGCCAAATCCCAAAATGCTGCTTGACGCCAAAGATGAATTTCACATAGATATGAGCGCCTCTTGGCTCATCGGCGACAAACAAAGCGATATCGAAGCGGGGATAAATGCGGGAGTTGCAAATACTATCTACATTGGCGATGGGACAAGCAAGGCGAAGTACAAGATAAAATCTTTGGACGAAGCGGTAAAGCTTATATCATAGAGATAGGAGTTCACAGTGATAATCATCTCACAAGGCAGAGGCAAATTCGCGCCTCTTATTTTGGTCACTACCACATTGTTTGTCTTTGGAATAGCGCACGAAATATTGGGCAAAGAGTATGACGGCTACGGACTTAGTATCGGAATGCTAATAGGCAGCGCCACCCTTTGGATGCTTGACAGAGGACGAAAAAGCAAACCCATCAAACGCCTCACCGACACTGAACCCGTTGAAATAAAAGAGCTGTCAAAAGATACTCTGTTTTGGATACCTATCAGATATTGGACTGTTCCTATTGTTCTATTTGCGATTTACGGATTTTTGAGCGAGATGGGAGTTTCTTAAAAGGTGGCGCGATGAGATGGATTTTAGCAAGAGGAGATATTTGTGGACTTCATCAAAAGAGTTTATGTTCCAAAAGAAGAGAGATTTTATGCCGATATGGATAATAAGCGTCCGTTTGATAAAGATATTGTCAGCTTAACGCAAACGGATGAGGGCAGCATTATGGCATTTGAAAGAGATGGCAACCAAAACAGAGGATATAGATATGAGCGCAAATGATTTTAGCATAGTTTATCCGGAATGGTTCGACAAGTTAGCTGAATTTGAGCATAAAGGAAAAGAATATTTTGAGGAGAAAGAGATCCCTTTCACATTCTATGATATAACAAGGTTTGATCAAGATTTCGAACACGAATGTGCGTCGGAGGGTTTCGCATATTTTAAAAATCTCGTCGTATTGCCCGCCATAACAAAGCCAATATTAATCGCGCCGTAGATAAAATCTTCAACATGGCGCATAGCATCACAATAAAGGAGAGTTTGTGAAAAAGTTAGCATTAGTGTTGATGACATTTGTCACCGTTTTGTCGGGGGCGGGTGGGGTGCAGGAGTTTGAGTTTGAACTGAGCGATGTTTTTTATCCGCTTTTGAGTAAGGGGGAGACGGCAAAGCTCACTGCTGAGATGATAGAGGGTATTGAGATAGAGGCGTATTACAGGGGTGATATACTCAAAACTATGGGTTATAGGACGACTGGTGAGCGCATAGTGGAGGTTATTGGCGGTCGGCGTTCATCCCCGCCTCGTAGCTATACGATATGGGATGATGAGTATGTAGATGTTAAAATCAGACAGACAAAAGATGGCAAAGTCCGTTTTAGCGTGCCTAAAACTTTTAAGATGGATGTCTTAAATGGGCGTGAAAAAAAAGAGGGCGCGATCGGCTTGCGCGGATTTTGGATAAAAATGCCGATAGATTTTTTACATGAGAGCGTTAAAGATAAACCGGGCACGGATATTTACGGTACAAAAGGCATTTATCGCATATATATAGCGATAGTTTCAGCCGATACACGCGATAGCAAGCCGTCCAATTACGCCTACAGGGCACACACGCCTATCGGTAACGGCGTAAACAAAGATGTCAGTATATTTTACGACGATTATATGGGTGCGTATTTTCAGACGGTCAGCAAACTCTCTTTGGTCGAAAACGGCAAAGTTTTACCTACGCCCATCATCACAAAAGATACAGAAAACTCCCCCTCGTGCTTTTGCGAAACCTCCAAATACCAAGAGCCCCGTTTGAGCCTTTCCGAAAAACTCTACAATATCAGCTCTTATAGCAGGCGAGACCAAAAAGGGTACGACGACAGCTTCAAGCTGCCAAAACTAAAAACCCTGCCGTTGGAAATTCACAGAGGTGAATATGTGTCGCGTGAGAGGATAGAGAGTTTTAAACTCTACGCACTATCTAAACAAAAAGCCACAACACTATATGATTTGGCGATGAAGGGGATGAAAACCGATAACGGTATTATTGTGATGGATACGAGTGTAAATTACGAATATGACGATTACGGCGACAACAATGAGTGCGCGTTTCATTATGAAGTTGGTTTTTATGGGGATGAGGAGGAGCGGTATTTCACTGTACCCAAAACTGATGGCAGCTACAGTCGAAACAAGATAGAAGAGGGCAATATCTCCTCTGTGTTGGCGTATGAAAAACAGTTGGAAATCAAGCTCGGTATGATAGGGGGCAAAAAGCTCGCCGTTTGCAAAGAGCTTTTATCTCACGCCAAATATATATTAAGCGCGGACAAAAAGGATGTGATAAAAGAGTTTGAAAGTTACCGCCAAACGCTGAAAAGTGCTTACGAGGCGACCCTCAAATCCGACCGCTATATGTTTAGTGAAACAAAAAACGGCAAGCCTGAGGGTCACGGGATGATATTTTATAAAGATAAGGAGGCTTTTGCTTTTAAGGGGCAGCTGAAAGAGGGCTTAAAAGATGGTGAGGGGATAACTGTCTATTTTAACGGTAATGCCTTCAAAGCTTACTACGAAAACGGCACTCTCAAGGATGATCATGAGCCCACTCTTACATACTTTTCGGGCGTAAAATGTGATGGAAAATTTGACGAGAAAATAAGAGGCGAAGGACGCGCGCGTATGGAGCTCGCCGCTTACTGGTTAGACAATATGTCTTATAACAAGTTCAACTATTTTTATGGTAATTTTACGGATGGCGTAGCAGTCGGGCAGGGCGAGTTTGGCTTAGAGCATAAAAAGGATGAAGACCTATATAGCGAAAGTTCAACCGTAAAAGGTGAGATAAGGAACGGTTTCTTTGACGGGAAGGCGACGATTTTTTATGATTATCACGACGACAAAGAGTATGACATCCTGTTTCAAAACGGCAAAATGATAAGAATGGATGGTTTTGATAGGGTGCTGGCAAAAGAGCTGCAAGAGTATTTAGACCGTTTGCAGCCGTTTGTATGCGATGTTGGTTATGAGAGTATAAAGCGAAATTTGATACAATAAGGGTTATTTTTTAAAGAGGTATTTTTGTGAGATATATAAAAGATGAGCTGAAAGGCAAAAGCGTTTTGATTACGGGCGCGGCGGGCTTTATCGGGAGTAATTTGGCGTTCTATTTTCAAGAAAATCATCCCGATACGCGCGTGATCGCATTTGATATATTTAGAAACAATGAGCGGTTTAGTAACGGCAATCTGAAAAGCTTCGGACATTTCAAAAACTTGATAGGCTTCAAAGGCGAGATAATCTGCGGCGACATCACCAAAAAAGAGGATCTTGCGCGCCTTGAGGATTACGATATAGACTATATATTTCACGAAGCCGCCATCTCCGATACGACTGTTTTGGACCAAGAGATTATGGTGAGGACCAATGTGAACGCTTTCGTCGACCTGCTGGAGCTTGCGCGCAAAAAGAGGGCGAGGATGATTTACGCCTCATCGGGAGCGACATACGGCGACGCGCCAAGCCCGCAGACTGTTGGCTTTGAAAGGGCGCAAAATGTGTATGGATTTAGCAAGCTCACGATGGATAATATCGCAAGAAATTACGCTTACGATATCCCCATAATCGGACTTAGATATTTTAATGTCTACGGTGATAGGGAGTATTTCAAAGAGAAAACCGCTTCGATGATTTTGCAGCTTGGGCTTCAGATACTAAGCGGCGAGGCTCCGAGACTCTTTTTTAACTCCGATAAGATTTTGAGGGATTTTATATATATAGAAGATGTTATTCAGGCAAATATTTTAAGCCTAAACGCCAAAAAAAGCGGCGTCTATAATGTCGGCACGGCGACCCCACGGTCTTTTCAGGATATCGCCGACATCTTGCAACAAGAGCTTGGCACGAAGTATAAGACGCAGTATTTTGCAAATCCGCACAGAGCTTATCAGACACATACGCAGGCAGATATAGCCTCCACGCGCGAAGAGCTGGGATATAGCCCGAAGTTTTCGCTGGAAGATGGTATAAAGGCTTATGTGCCTGAGATAAAGAGAATTTATGAGGTCGAGATAGAGCCATACCTGCTAAGCAAATCCCCTCTTAAGAGTTAATATGTACAAAATCACCAAAAATCCTAAAATCTTAGTAGTCGGCGACTTGATGATAGACCACTATCTGTGGGGAAATTGCGATAGAATTTCGCCCGAAGCGCCCGTGCAAGTCGTGGATATCAAAAACGAAACATCCGTTTTGGGCGGGGCGGGCAATGTGATATCAAACCTCGTAAGCCTTGGCGCGAAAGTGGATGTAGCGGGCGTCATAGGCGATGATGAAAACAGGAGCGAGCTCGTCTTGATGCTAAAAAATATCGGCGTGGATGATGGGATGCTTATCTACGAAAAGGGGCGCAAAACAAGCAAAAAAAGCAGAATCATAGCCGCCCATCAGCAAGTCATCAGATATGATATGGAGTCCAAAGAGCTTATAAGTAAAGAGAGCGAAAAGGCGCTGGAGGGGCGTATCCAAGCGGCGATTGAAAAGTATGACGGGGTTTTGATTTCGGATTACGGTAAGGGGGTTTTGACGCCGAGCCTAACGGCTTTTATCATCAAAACCGCCAAAAGTAAAGGCAAATTTACGCTCATCGACCCAAAAGGTGATGACTACTCAAAATACAAAGGCGCCACCCTCATTACGCCCAATAAAAAAGAGGCGTCTATCGCCAGCAGGATAAAAATCACCGATGAAAGTTCGCTGAAGAGAGCGGGGGAGAAGCTAAAGTCAGAACTGGAGTTGGACTTTGCCATCATAACGCTTTCTGAAGATGGGATGGCTATTTTTGGCGATACGATGCAAGTAATTCCAACGATAGCGAGGGAAGTTTACGATGTAACCGGTGCAGGAGATACCGTGCTGGCGGCTTTGGGGGTTGGACTTGGAGTTGGATACGACCTGCATAAGGCGGCACTCTTTGCCACTTCGGCGGCGGCGGTTGTCGTGGCAAAATTGGGAAGTGCGACCGCGTCGATAGATGAAATTAATAAATACGAAAACCAAAAGCTCCATTTTGAACACGACGGTAAAATCCTCACGGTTAAAGAGTTAAAAAAAGCGCTTAGCGATAAAGCCAAAATCGTCTTTACAAACGGCTGCTTTGACATTTTGCACGCAGGGCACGTGCAGTACTTACAAAAAGCCAGAGCTCTGGGCTCACTGCTCGTCGTGGGGTTAAATTCGGATAGAAGTGTTGGGGCGCTCAAAGGTGAAAACAGACCGATAAATAGCGAGCAAGATAGAGCCGTCGTACTTTCGGCTTTGGGGTTTGTGGATTATGTGGTGATTTTTGATGAGGATACGCCATACGACTTGATAAAAGAGTTGAAGCCTGATATCTTGGTAAAAGGGGCGGATTATAAGGGCAAGGAGGTCGTTGGGAGCGATTTGGTGGATGAGGTCGTTTTGATAGATTTTGTAGAGGGCAAAAGTACGACAAATATCATAAAAAGGATACAAGAGAGATGAAGGAGACGATACGAAGCGAGATAAATTCACACATAGAGACCGCCAAAAAGACATTTGATAGTCTGCAAAACTACATCTACACTGCGTGCGTTATCGCGACCGATACGATAGCTCGGGGCAATAAGATTTTGATATTCGGCAACGGCGGCAGCGCGGCTGATGCGCAGCATATAGCGGCTGAGCTTGTGGGGCGCTATAAGACAAATCGCAAAGGACTTGGCGCGATAGCCCTTACGACGGACACTTCGGCGCTTACGGCGATAGGTAATGATTTCGGATATGAGAGCATTTTTGAAAGACAGGTCGAAGCTTTGGCGAGGGAGGGCGATCTGCTGATAGGCATCTCCACGAGCGGAACGAGCCCAAATGTAGTACGCGCATTAAAATTAGGACGCGAACTTGGCTGCAGATGTGTAGGACTTAGCGGCAAAGGCGGCGGCACAATGGGCGAAGTGTGCGACATAAATATCGTCATCCCCTCAAGCGACACCCCACGCATCCAAGAGATGCACATCATGATAGGACACATCATCTGCCAAGCGATAGACAGCGCGAACACTTAGTGCTTGCGCGGGTTTGCCAGCCTAAAATATATGAGATTGTAGAGCGCGATGAATAGCAAAATGGTCAGCGCCTGCATCTTTGTATGCCACATATACAGCAGTGGGATAAATATAAACGGCGCGGCTATCGCCCATATCAGCACGGAAGTTTTGTAGTTGTTTTTGGTTATCTCTCTAAAAATAATCATATGAAAATGCATTTTGTCGGGGTAGAGCGGTGAGAGTCCCTTTTTTTTCTTGCGATACGCGGAAAAAAGCACTTCGTAAACGGGATATATCATAATGCAAAGCGCGAACCACGGCGAAACTTGCTCATATTTTTGGCTAAGTAGTATGGCTATCTCGACGATGCAAAAACCAAGAAAATATGCCCCTCCGTCCCCAAGGAAAATCTTGCCTTTTGGAAAGTTTAGGACAAAAAACCCAAGAGTCGCGCAAAGTACGATGAGGCTCACTTGTAAAATCTGTGCGTCCCCCACTATGTAAGCGCACAAAGAGAGTGACGCTAAAACCATGATGGATATTCCCGATGCCAGCCCGTTGAAGCCGTCTATGATATTTACGGCGTTGATTGAGCCCACGACGGCAAATATCGTAAACAGCGCGCCGATTACAAAAGGAAATTGCCAAGATATGCCCACATCCAATATCAAAGCGTTAAACAAAACCATCCCCAAAATCGCCGAAAGCGCTTGGATGATAAGCCTTGACTTTGGGGACAAAGAGCCTCCGAAGTCCTCGATAACACCCCCTATAAACGCGACAAATCCCGCGAGGATGAAAAGATACCCAAACGGCGAGTAAAAGCACATAATAATACTCGCGCAAAAAATACCGATACCCCCCGCGCGCGGTGTCGCGATATGGTGGAATTTTTGCGGCTTTGACGAATCGCTTAAATCCAAAAAAAGATTGTACTTTTTCGCAAAAAAGATTACGCCAAGACATACGGCAAACGATACGACAAAGGCAACCAACGGCAAAATAGCGCTATACATGACTCTCTTTCATTGTTTTGATGGGATATTTTACAATAAAAATACTACATATTCACTTTTGATGCTTTTTTCTAAACTCCAGATCGCTTAAAATGATCTCCGCCAAGCCCCTTTTAGGCGTCCAGCCAAGGATCTCTTTAGCCCTTTTATTGGAGGCTATAAGCTTCGCGGGGTCGCCCTCTCGCCTTGCGCCGTATTCGTGATTTACGGGATAGTGTTTTTCAACTTCACTGATGATATCTTTTACCGAAAATCCCTGATTTGAGCCAAGATTGATAGTTTGTGACACATTTTTTCTTACGATATGCTCCATGCCGAGCACATGGGCATACGCGATGTCGCTCACATGTATATAATCCCTCACGCAAGTGCCATCAGGCGTATCATAATCCGTACCAAAAACCGTCATCTTTTCCCTTATACCAAGCGCCGTTTGTATGGTAACCGGTATGATGTGCGTCAAATAGTCCCGCAACAAGCCTATCTCAAGCGTCTTATGCGCACCGGCTACATTGAAATATCTAAAAATGCAGTAGTTCATACCATACGCGCGCGCGAACCAGCCTATCATCTTTTCGCTCGCAAGTTTTGTCTCGCCGTAAGGATTTATCGGGGAAGTTTCACTCTCTTCGGTACAAACGCCATCTCTTGCTTCGCCGTAAACCGCCGCTGTGGAGGAGAATATGATATTTTTTATACTGTTTTTCACCATAACATCCAATAGAGTCCTCACCCCTTCGACATTGTTGTAGTAATAAAGGCTTGGATTTTTCACACTCTCAGGCACAACTATCTTCGCGGCAAAATGCATCGCCACATCAAACGGTTTTTTCTTGCTCTCTTCCGCTATAATCCTATCAAGCGAGGCAAAATCAGTGATATCCCCCTCATAAAAAAGAGCCTTTTTATGCACAGCCTCCCTAAGCCCCGTCGAGAGATTGTCCACAACGACCACTTCGTGCCCCGCGTCGATAAGCTCATAAACCGTGTGCGACCCGATATACCCCGCCCCGCCTACTACGCATACTTTCATTTTTTATCCTTTGGCAACATCTTTTCGTAAAGTTCAAGATACTGCTTGACTACTTTTTTCAGTTCAAACTCTTTCAAAGCTTTTTTTCTGCTTTTTTGCCCCATTTTATCCATTAATTCTTTATCGTTGACTAAAATTTCTATCTTATCCGCCAAAGACCTGGCATCCTTGATAGGCACCAAAAAGCCGTTTTCACCATCATCCACCACCTCTTTGCAGCCGACAGTATCAGTAGTAACGATAGGCTTTGACATACTGGCAGCCTCCAAAAGCGTCCTTGGAATACCCTCTTTATAGAAGCTCGGCAACACATAAATATCGCTTATAGCTGTTAATTCCAACATATCATCTCTGTGCCCCAGCCATTTGACGCTACCCCCTTGCAAAAACTCTCTATTTGCGCATGTATGGTTTCCGCTGTCTATATCGCCCACAAAAACAAACTCCACGTGCGGATATTTTGCCCTTACTATTTCGCACGCTTCATAAAACTCCCTAATACCCTTATCCCAAATCGCCCTCGCCGCCATAAATACGACCACTTTGTTTTTTAAACCGTTCTTCTCTTTTATCTCTTCCAAGCGCTCTTTTGTGAAGTTTTCCATATTAAAAAGTTCCGTATCTATCCCGACACTTTTTATCACGCTCGCTCTACTTTGCGGTATGATTTTTTTATCTATCAAATATTGCGGGTCGTCACTATTTACAAAAATGCAACCGTTTGAGAGTTTAAAGACTATTTTATATAACTTTTCGATGGCTATCCTAACGACCATATTTTTGATACTATTTGATGCGTAAAATGAACCAAGTCCTTCTATCAAGTTTAAAATCACCGGAATTTTCGCATACTTAGCCGCAAATGTCCCGTAGATATTCGGCTTAACGGTAAAAGTATGCAACAAATCAAGCTTCAAATCCTTTATCGCCCCATAGATACTCTTGATCGTTTTCAACTCTCTAAAAGGATTCAAGCTTTTTCTACTCATCTCGTAATTGACAACGATAAAACCCCCATCCCTTAACGCTTGATTTTTATCCCCCTTCGGGCATATCGCATAGATAGTATGCCCCTTTTCCAAAAGCGCTTGCATAACAGGCAATCTAAAAAGATAGAGGCTTGAATCGGTATTTGATAAGAAAGCTATATTCATAGTATCGGCTCATACAATAACTTTGAATAGAGTTCTGACCACTGTTTGGCGATATATTTTAAATCAAAATTCTTTAGAACTCTCTCTCTTGCTTTTTTGCCTAAAATTTCCGCCTCTTTTTTTGTCAAGCTTAAAGCCTCTTTTATATTTTTAGATAAAATTTCAGGTTGTTTTATGGGAACAAGAAAGCCGCAATCTCCCAACACCTCTTTCACCCCTCCACTATCGGTAGCTACAACTACCCTTTCGCATGACATAGCTTCCGCAACGACCAAACCAAAACCTTCCCATTCTGAAGACAAAATAAAAATATCGGCAGCAGATAACAAGGCAGATATATCATTGCGAAGACCCAAGAAAAAAACTCTATCTCTAATACCCAATTCATCTACCATTTTTTCTAAAAAATACTTATAATTTTTATCCCCATCCCCAACGATCCACAGTACCGTATCAATCTCTTTTAGCTTTGAGTAGGCTTGCAAAAGGTTGGGGTAGTCCTTCGCTTCTGTTATGCGACCAACGGCGATTAATACTTTAGTATGCTTTAATATCTGTTGTTCTACTCGCAACTTCTCACGCTCATTTTTATCAAAGAGAAACTTATCGGTATCAATGCCGTTGTGCATAGCTATCATTCTTCCTCTTTTGGTCGCCTTTTTAGCAATAAAAGCATCCACCGCTTCCTCGCTGACGTTGGTGGAAATATTTGCCAGAAAATCTGTCAAACGATAGGCAAGCATTCTTAGTTTGCCACCCTCATTTTTGTTGTGCGCTGTACAGATTAAAACCGTTTTGATTCCCAGTAAAGGACGAACAATGCGAGCCATTAAATTGGCGTGCACCATATGGCTATGGATGATATCGGGTTTAATTTTTCTTATAATTTTTCTTAAGCTAAATAGCGCCTTCAATAAAGACCAAGGATTTTTTTTTGCATTGAGTGGAATAATTTGTATTTTTTTGTTTGAAGGCAATATCTTTGCCTCCCCTGTAATGTAGCATATATATATTTTGCGCCCCGATGCCGCCAATTGTTCGGACAGATCAACTACTTGCCGTTCAGCCCCGCCCGCACCAAGTCCTGTAATCAGAAAAAATATATTCATCGTCTTATGCCTCAACTTGAGAAGTTTTTTTTCTGTATAATTTTAAGAGTTTATTGATAACAGATGCCGGCAAATATGAAAGTAAAAAAAAGGCTAACTTGCCGGTAAAACTGCCTTTGAACATCTCTTTCAATACTTGCCTTGCTTTTGCTTTTTGACCATCAAGCAATAGATAGATATACAACCCTTTCGTTTTAAAATCGTAATGATTTGGGTATTTTTTGTCAAAGCCTCTACTTCTCATGTACTCCATTTCAAGTTCTTGCAATTTTGCAAATTGCTT
>JAISQB010000005.1 GCA_031274495.1 Campylobacteraceae bacterium
ATCCGCGCCGTATCTTTTGAATCTCGACAGCGAAGAGGAGGGGGCGATATTTATAGGGTGTGCCGGTGGGGTTAGCGTGATAGGCGAAATTTCTGCGCAAAAAGTGCCGCCAAGAGAGGGTTTTAGGGCGTATGAGATAAGTGTGAAAGATTTGCAGGGCGGGCATTCGGGCGTAGATATAGATAAAGGTATCCCAAACGCCATTAAGGTTTTAGCCGACGAGATAAAGTCTGCGCAGTGCGATATCGTGTCGATAGATGGGGGTGAACGGATAAACTCTATCCCAAAAGCCGCCCGAGCCGTGATCTACGCGCCGTATGACTTCAAAGCAAAAAATGACGCCGTGAATGTAGAGACGATAGAGTATGAGGGCGGCGTTTTGGAAAACTCAAAAGAGATTATAGAGATGATAGTCTCATTTAAACAAGGGGTGCGATCGTTTGATGATGAGCTCAAAATCCCGCGTGTGAGCATCAATCTATCTACCATTAAAACCGACGGTAACAAGATAACGGTGGAGTTTTTTGCCAGAGCGATGGATAAAAAATCTTTAGAGGATTTGAGAGATGAGACGAGTGAGTTTTTAAAAAGCTTCGGATTTGACGCCAAAACGGAAGGATTTTCAGCCCCTTGGAAGCCAAATATCACACCGTTTGCGAAAAAACTTCAAATGGTAGCGCGCAAATTTTTCAAAAATGTAGAGTTCAAAGCGATACACGCGGGGCTTGAGTGCGGCATCTTTGAAAATAGACAAAGCTCCCTCCAAGTAGCGTCTATGGGTCCCAATATCTATTTTCCCCACTCTTTGCGCGAAAACTGCGAGATAGCTTCGGTTGAGCGGTTGGAGAAGATAGCGGAGGAGATAGTTTTTGAGTTAAGAGGCTAAGCTTTCTTTATTTTGCCTTAAAGCTCTCTTTGCTTTTGCAAAATTCGACCAAAAAGCATTCGGCGCATTTTGGGTTTTTCGCGGTACAGATGTAGCGTCCGAATAGCACCATACCTTGATGTAAAATATCAAGATTGTCTTTAAAGGCTTTTATCAAATCAAGCTCCGTTTTTTGCACCGTCTTTGCCGCGGATAGCCCAAGCCTGTGGGATGTGCGAAAGACGTGAGTATCCACAGCCATAAGATTTGCCCCTTTGTACTCTATCATCACTACATGCGCCGTTTTTTGACCCACGCCTGCCAAAGTTACCAATTTTTCCTCATCAAGCGGTATCTCTCCGTTGAAATTCTCTCTCACGCTCTTTGCCATTTTGATGAGATTTTCAGCTTTGTTGTTGAAAAATGAGCAGCTTCGTATGAGAAGTTTCAACGCCTCCAGATTGGCATTTGCCAGAGCCTCTATGTCGGGATAGTTTTCAAAAAGAGAGGGCGTTATGATATTTACCCTTTTGTCGGTACACTGCGCGGAGAGCATAACACACACTAAAAGTTCGTAAGCGTTTTTATACAAAAGCTCCGTTTTTGCCTCTTTGTAATGCTCTATAAAAAGAGACTTTATGCGTGCGCACTCGCTTTTTGTTGATAATTTCACTATAGTTTATCCCGAAATTTTAAAATGAATTGTCAAATTCTATCATAATGCTCACAAAAAAAGCCTCTAAACGGGAGGCATTAACTTATATTAATGCGAAATTCAGTATAATTCGTCCTTCTATTTCGCGCTTTAGCGAAAATAAATCATAAAGGAAAAGTGATGAGAAAGTTGATTGTAGGCGCATTGGCGCTTTTTTTTGCGGTGCACGTTAACGCGGCAGTTATAGCTACGGTTAATGGTCAAGATATAACGGATGAGGATGCGAATATTGTGCTTCGCCAACTCGCCGGAGACGGAGGGGTTAAGTATGATGCTATTCCGGACGAGCTTAAAAAGCAGATAATTGACCGTATCGTAGAAGAGAAGCTTTTGATAAACAATGCTATCAAAAGCGGTATTGAGAAAGACCCTGAGTATATAAAGACATTAGCGCAGGTTAAAGGTCAGATTGCCCTTCAGGCTTGGATTGGAAAAGAGATTGAAAAGATAAAAGTAACCGACGAACAAATTAAAAAATATTATGACGACAATGTAGCAAAGTTCCCATTAAAACCTGCGACATGGCAAGTAAGCCATATCTTGGTAAAAGATGAAGCTACTGCAAAAAAGGTCGTTAAAGAGCTTACAGGTGTGAAAGATTTGCCTGCTAAATTTAAAGAAGCTGTAAATAAATATTCGGAAGATAACGCCTCTAAAGCAAGCGGCGGCTCTTTAGGCGCTATTACAAAAGAGACTCCGTTTGTAAAAGAGTTTTTGGATGCGGTATTTACCCTCAAAAAAGGCGAAATATCAAAAGCTCCCGTAAAAACGGTATATGGTTATCACATTATATATGTTACCGACAAAACAGCTGAGAGCAAATATACACTTGACGAAGTTAAAAGCAAACTTGCCATAGAGATAAGAAATACCGAGTTCCAAAACAGTGTCAAAGCGCAGGCTAAAGCGTTAAAAGATAAAGCTAAAATAGTAATTAAGTAATCCCAAGAGGGCTTTAAAATGAAAGCATTTGAAATCATAGAGAGCGGCGTAGTAAGCGGCGAGGATGTAAGCAAACTTTTCGAGCTTGCAAAAAAAGAGGAGTTTGCTATCCCTGCGGTCAATGTCGTAGGCAGCGACTCCATAAATGCAGCCTTAGAGGCTGCCAAAAGCGTAAACTCGCCTATAATCGTTCAGTTTTCAAATGGCGGCGGCGAATTTATGGCGGGTAAAGGCATAGGGGTCTCCAACGCGGCTGTGCTTGGTGCGATTTCGGGCGCACAGCATATCCACTTGGTGGCTAAATCCTACGGCGTGCCCGTCATCATCCATACAGACCACGCGGCAAGAAAACTTCTGCCGTGGATAGATGCTCTTTTGGATGCGGGCGAAGAGTATTATAAAATTCACAAAAAACCGCTCTTTAGCTCTCATATGTTGGACCTATCCGAAGAGCCTTTGGCTGAAAATATCGCCACATGTGCCAAATATCTGGAGCGTATGAGCAAGATCGGTATGACGCTTGAGATAGAGATAGGCGTAACTGGCGGCGAAGAGGATGGCGTGGATAATACGAGCGTGGACAACGCGCTTTTATATACGCAACCAAAAGATGTGGCTTACGCTTATGAAGAGCTGAAAAAGATAAGTGATAATTTTACTATCGCGGCGTCATTCGGCAATGTTCACGGCGTCTATAAGCCCGGAAATGTGGTACTAACTCCAAAGATTTTGGGCAATTCGCAAGCGTACATAAGAGAAAAATTCAATCTTAGCGCGGCAAAGCCTGTCAATTTTGTCTTCCACGGAGGCTCAGGCTCAACTTTGGAAGAGATAAGAGAGGCTGTAAGTTACGGCGTTGTGAAGATGAATATAGACACGGATACGCAGTGGGCATTTTGGGATGGCGTGCGAGGGTATGCCGCGAAAAACGCGCCCTATTTGCAAGGGCAGCTTGGAAATCCCGAAGGCGAAGATAAGCCCAATAAAAAATATTACGACCCCAGAAAATGGCTTAGAGAGGGTCAAAAAAGTATGATAGAGCGCCTTAAAGCAGCGTTTTACGACTTAAACTGCTTAGATAAAAATTAAAACAATCTGCCCCGCGTTTTTGGCGCGGGCGGATTTTAAACTCCAAAAAGATATAATAAGCCACTTACATTAAAGGGTTTTCGATGAAGATAATATACACAAAAGATGAAGATTTTAAGGCAGAGTTTGACGCGCTTTTAACGCGTGGCGCGATGGATTTGAAAGAGGCGGGGGTCATTGTAACATCCTTGCTTGATGAGATAAAAAACGAAAAAAACGCCGCCCTTAAAAGACATATTTTAAAATTTGACAGATGGGAAGCCAAAAGCGACGCTGATTTAGAGATAGAGCAGGGCGCGATGAAAAAGGCTTATGATGAACTTAAATCCGACTTAAAAGAGGCACTCCACGAAGCATACAGAAGAATTTTTGCATTTCACGAAAAACAGCTTCCAAAGTCTTGGCTAAATTATGAAGAGAACGGTATAGTCTTAGGTCAAAAGGTAAGCGCGGTTGATAGCGCGGGGCTTTATATCCCTGGGGGTAAAGCGGCTTATCCAAGCTCACTTTTGATGAACGCTATTCCTGCTATCGTGGCGGGCGTAAAAGAGATAGTGGTCTGTACTCCCGCACCTGCAAATGAACTAAATTCGCTCCTTTTAGCCGCTATGCACCTTTGCGGTATCAAAAAAGCCTTTAAAGTGGGAGGGGCTAGCGCAATAGGGGCGATGGCGTACGGCACTGAAAATATACCAAAAGTCGATGTGATAACGGGTCCTGGCAATATATTTGTCGCGACCGCTAAAAAGCTGGTTTTCGGCGAAGTAAATATAGATATGATAGCAGGTCCCAGCGAGATAGGGATATTAGCCGATGAGAGTGCGAACGCCAAATATCTGGCGATAGATCTACTGTCGCAAGCCGAGCACGATGAGATGGCAAGCTCCATCTTGATAACGGCAGATGAAAATATAGCAAAAGCGACGCTAAAAGAGATAAAAGCCTATCTTCCCAAACTCTCACGCGAAAAGATAGCCTCCGTCTCCATAGAAAAAAGAGGCGCCATCATAGTGACAAAAGATATAGATGAAGCGGTGGAGCTTATGAACAAAATAGCCCCCGAACACTTAGAGGTCGTCACAAAAAATCCATTCGACCTTTTGCCGCTGATAAAGCACGCAGGGGCTATCTTTATGGGTAGTTATACGCCTGAACCCATAGGGGATTATATAGCAGGACCAAACCACACACTCCCCACAGGCGGGACGGCGAGGTTTTTCTCTCCACTCAATGTTGAACATTTTATGAAAAAATCCTCCGTGATAAGTATGAGCAAAAAAGGCATCTTAGACATCGGGGAGAGTTGCGCGAAGTTGGCAAATGCCGAAGGGTTAAGCGCCCACGAAGAGTCTGTCAGAGTAAGACTTAAAGACCTAAAATAGGCAAAATAAATGCAAAAAAACGCAAGCGACAACGAGCGGGTTTGGAACGGCTTCACTAAAGAGGAGGAGCTATTTAACAGTTTAACTCATATAGTAGGATTCTTGCTCTCCATCGCCGCACTTGTCGTTTTGGTGGTTTTGGCATCTTTGGACGGCAATGTCTGGAAGATAGTAAGCTTTAGTATCTACGGCGCGACACTTATCATCTTGTACGGTATCTCGACCATATACCACGGCATACGAGGGCGCGGCAAAAAGGTCTTTCAAAAATTAGACCACATAAGCATCTATCTTTTGATAGCGGGCTCATATACACCATTCACGCTTGTGAGTATGCGCGGCGGCTGGGGGTGGAGTATATTCGGCGTCATATGGGGCTTGGCGGTATTTGGCATCGCTCAAGAGTTTGTTGTCAAATCCCAAAAACGCATCCTATCTTTAGTGATATATATCGTTATGGGCTGGCTCATCTTGATAGCCGTAGTGCCGCTTGTGAAGAGTCTGCCCACCGGCGGGCTTATCTGGCTTGTCGCGGGCGGGCTGTTTTACACGGGTGGGGTCTACTTTTTTGTAAATGACGAAAAGGTGCGCCATTTTCACGGTATCTGGCATATATTTGTTATGGCGGGTTCTGTGAGCCACTTTTTTACTATGGCGTTTTATGTGTTGTAAATCGCGATTACGCCGATAGCTCAACTATATTTTAACTCTTTATTGGTACAATTTTGAAATTTATAAAATACAAAATAGAGATTTGATACAAATATGAAAAAAATTGATAGAGTTTATATAAACGGCGAATTTGTAAAACCACACGGCACAAAAACCCTCGTACTCACAAATCCCGACACTTTAGAATCCATAGGCGAAGTTACGCTATGCGACAAAAAAGACGCCGCTTTCGCTATCAAATGTGCCAAAGATGCTTTCAAGACTTTTTCAAAAACTTCCATAGAAGAGCGTGCGCAGATTTTGCAAAATATTTATGAGGCTATGAGCAGAAGGGAAGACGAACTAAACGCCGCCGCCGTTATGGAGTACGGCTCCCCGATAACCGCCACAAGGGGCAGGACGCGCTTTGCTAAGAATGTTTTTTTGACGGTAAAAGAGCAGATGGGGAGATTTGAATTTGAGCGGGTTTTGGAGGATGGCAGCAAGATTTTAAAAGCGCCTTTGGGCGTTGTGGCGGCTATCGCCCCTTGGAACGCCAACTATACTCACATCTGTCAAAAGCTCGCCCCCGCCATCGCCGCGGGCTGTACGGTCGTCTTTAAGCCAAGCGAATACAGCGCCATCCAGACGCAAATACTTTGCGAATGTTTTGACGAGGCGCGCGTCCCAAAAGGGCTTATCAATATCGTAAACGGTATCGGCGAAGAGGTCGGAAGTTATCTTGTGGCGCACAAAGATATCGCGCTTATCAACTTCACGGGCTCTACAAAAGTGGGAAGAGAGATAAGTAAAAGCGCCGCTAAGATGATAAAAAGGACGATTTTAGAGCTTGGCGGGAAGTCGGCGAATATCATTTTAGACGATGCCGATTTAACGAGCGCCATTCCAAACGCTTTGAAGATCGCCTTTAGCAACAGCGGCCAAGCGTGCCACGCGGGAAGCAGACTGTATGTGCCCAAGAGCAAATTTGACCTTATATGCGAGCTATTGGTCGAATCCCTAAAAGAGATAAAGATAGGCAACATCCGCGACGAAGAGTGCTATATGGGACCGCTTGTAAATAAGACACAGTTTGACAGAGTGCAAGAGTATATCGCCTCCGGTATAAAAGAGGGTGCGAAGATACTTGTCGGTGGGCTTGGCAGATTGGAAGGACTTAAGGGCTACTATGCCAAACCGACCATTTTTACGAATGTAAAGCCCGATATGAAGATAGCGCGCGAAGAGATATTTGGTCCTGTGCTTTGTCTGTTTACATATAAAGATGAGCAAGAGGCTTTGCGTTTGGCGAATGATACCATCTATGGACTTGCGGGATATGTGAGCGGCACTGATTTAGAGCGCGCCAAAAGGGTCGCGGAGCAGATTTTCGCGGGCTGGGTCTATATCAACAAAGGCGTATACGAGGGCAAAGGTGTCATACCTCACGTAGGCGCGAAGCAGTCGGGCATAGGCACGAATGGCATTGATGATTATTTACAGTTTAGATTTATATCTTGATTGAGGGGAATTGATGGCAGATAAAGTCTATGTGATAGATACAAACATTATTTTGCAAAACATACAAAATGTGAAAAATCTTTGCGAAGAGGGTAAAAATATCGTAGTTATCCCCGAGACCGTTCTTATCGAGCTCGAGGAGAAAAAGAGGCAAACGGATGAGCTTGGCTTTCAAGCGCGCGAGTTTGCGAGGTTCTTAGCTGAATCAAAAGTAAAAGAGACCGATATATCGGGCAGTTACAGAGTTGTCAAGCTATACAACGAAAATTACAACATCCACCTGATGAGTAAGATAGAGTATGACTCCGACATAGAAGCAAGACACATAGCCGAAAGCAACGACAAAAGAATTATCGAGATAGCCGACGCCGCGAAAAATTACTATAAAGGGCAAAAGGTCATCTTCGTATCTATAGATATATACGCGAGAATGTTCGGGCTTTTTAGAAACTTAAAAGTAGAATCCCTGCGCGAAGACCGCTCCGAAGTGCCGCAGGCGCAGTTTTTAAAGACAATAGAGCTTGATTCGTCCTTTTTCAATACGCTTGAAAATATGAACATCAAAAAAATCGACCCCGAGTATAAAATAGAAAACTTTTGCTACGAGTTCATCTCAAACGACGGCAACAAAGCCTACGCGCTCGTACATAAAGAACATATACTACTTTTAAAAGACGACGATTTTAGGGGTATGAAAGTAAAGCCCGTCAATACGCGCCAGCGGTTTTTTATGAAGGCGATTTTGTCCAATCTGTATAATATCTTGGTCATCGACGCGAAAGCCGGAAGCGGCAAAACGCTCATCGCCATCGCCTCCGCTATGCGCCTCATCGACAAAGGGCTGTATGACAAAATCGTATATGTGCGAAACTCCATAGAGAGTTTGGATAGAGGGGCGGATGTGGGCTTTTTGTCGGGCAATGACGAAAAGTTTAGGATTTACAATATGGCGCTTTACGACACACTGGAGTTTATCGCCAAAAGAGTTCTGAAAAAGACAGAAAACAAAGAGAGCGTAGAGTCTATCAACTCCAAAATCGCCGAGATGACGGAAAAATACCGCATAGAGAAGCTATGGCCCGGCGAAGCGCGCGGCAGAACTCTGAGCGACGCCGTGGTGATATTGGACGAGTGGCAAAACAGCTCTGAAAACACGACGCAGCTTATCCTCTCCAGACTTGATAACTCGTGCATAGCCATCGTCATAGGCTCCAACAGGCAGATAGACAACCTCTATCTCAACAAATACAACAACGGTCTTACGAGTCTTTTGAAACTAACATCACAAGAGCACGAAGAGCTTGATATGTTTGCCATCGACCTGCAAAAAGCGGTGCGCGGCAGATTTGCCGAATTTGGCGAGCGCGTGTACGAAAATAAAAAGCACAGATGAAGATAGGGCGGGAGTGCGAAGAGTGCGTCATCTCTCAAGCCGTGCGCGTTGGGGAGATATTGGGTCTTGACGCGGCGCAAAAAGAGGCGATTGTAGCGCTTGCCAAAGAGCACGTAAAAAGATTTGACTACACCCTCACACCGCCCCAAAACGCCTATAGACTCTACGAAGAGATAGCGCTGTTTTTAAATACAAAAGATATCTACAAAGAGATAAAACGCGCCTCCACGAAAAAAGCCAAAGAGTTTTTACCCGAGTGCGAAGAGCTTTTGAAAAACTCCAAAGAGCCGCTCCTCTGCGCCGCTAAGATCGCCGTCGCGGGAAATGTTATGGACTTAGCTTCAAAGATAAGCTATGACTTGAAAGATGAACTAAAAAATATCACGCGCTTGAAGTTCGAGATAGATGATTTTTCACTGCTTAAAACCGCCCTTGAGAGTGCTCGCGAAGTGGTCTACATCTGCGATAACGCGGGCGAAGAGATATTTGACAAACTCTTCATAAGGACGATAAAAGAGCTCTATCCGCTGACAAATATATACTATCTCACGCGTGGCAAGCCTATCATCAATGATATCACTTATGAAGAGGCTCTGGAGTCGGGACTGGATGAATGTGCTAAGGTCTTAGACAGCGGCGTGCCGACCCCGGGGTTTGTTTATGAGATGGCGCGGGCGGAGTCACAGGAGAGGTTCAAAAGTGCGGATGTTATCATCGCCAAAGGTATGGGAAATTTTGAATGTATGAGCGAAGATAAATACGGCAACATTTTCTATCTTTTCAAGGTAAAGTGCGAGCCGGTGGGTGCCTTTGCCGGCGCACCGCTTGGCGCTATCGTGTGTAAAAACGGGTAGATAGGGCGAAATTCTTAAGTAGCATTTTGGTACAATACCCCTTTACGGAGGATTTATGAATAGTTATATTTTAAAGATAGATTGTCAAGATGAAAAGGGTCTCATATACCGCGTAGCCGATATCGTCTTCAAGTACAAACTTAATATCGTCAAAAACGATGAATTTGTGGACAAAGAACACGGCAAGTTTTTTATGAGGGCCGAACTTAGCGGCGAACTTAACACAAAAGAGTTTTTAGGCACATTGGAGGCGATGCTGCCAAATAACGCGCAAATCTACATCACTCCAAAGTGCAAAAAAAATATCGTCCTTATGGGAACAAAAGAGTCGCACGTGCTGGGCGATATCCTCTTAAAGCACTACAGAAACGAGCTAAATGCCAATATCTTGGCGGTCATCTCAAACTACGAAGAGTTAAAGCCGTTAGTCGAAAAGTTTGATATACCGTATTTTCATATCTCGCACGAGGATATTTCGCGCCAGATTCAAGAGGAGCGCATCCTCTCAAAGCTTCAAGAGTTGAGTCCTGACTTTATCGTTTTGGCAAAGTATATGAGGATACTCTCAAACGATTTTGTCAAACACTACAAAGAGAAGATTTTAAATATCCACCACTCATTTTTACCCGCGTTCATCGGTGCCAATCCCTACAAACAAGCGTATGAGAGGGGCGTGAAAATCATCGGCGCGACGGCGCATTTTGTGAATGATAACTTAGACGAGGGTCCTATCATCGCGCAAGATGTCATCACTGTAAATCACGAATTTGGCTGGAGAGAAATGCAGCGTGCGGGGCGCAATGTAGAAAAGACGGTCCTTTCGACCGCGCTTGATTTGGTACTGGAAGATAGGATCTTCGTACACAACAATAAAACAGTCATCTTTTAATGTTCCACATAGTCCTTGTCCACCCGCAAATCCCGCAAAATACGGGCGCTATCGGCAGACTTTGTGTCAATACAAACTGCTCTTTACACATCGTTAAGCCCGCCCTTTTTGAGATAAGCGACAAGATGGTAAAGCGCGCGGGGCTTGACTACTGGAAACTTTTAAACCCTACCGTTTGGGAGAGTTTGGAGGAGTTTTTGGGTGAGTACGGAAAAGATATAGGGCGCTTTTTCTTTGCTACGACGAAGAGTAAAAAGCCCTATTTTGAGGCGAAATTTCAAGAGGGCGATTATCTTTTTTTCGGAGGGGAGTCTACGGGGCTGCCTATGGAGTTGATGCAAAAAAACTGGGACAACGCGCTTACGATCCCGATGGGCAAAAACGGCAGAAGTCTGAATCAAGCTATGGCGGTGGGGATAGTGCTGTATGAGGCTATAAGACAAAACTTTACAGGAGGTTTAGAATGAGTATAGTTAAAGAAAAATGGGCTCTCATAACGGGGGCGAGTTCGGGTATAGGTAAAGCTTCGGCGCAAGTCTTGGCACAAAGCGGTTGCAATCTTATCCTCGCGGCGCGGCGTAAAGATATATTGAAACAATTTGCCGACGAGCTTGCCAAAAAAGAGGGCGTGCAAATACACGCATTTGTAACCGATGTGCGCGTAAAAGAGAGCGTGGATGAGCTGTTAGATGGCGTGAAAAAACTTAACATAACGCCCGATTTTTTGATAAACAACGCGGGGCTTGCTATGGGCTTAGAGCCTTTGCAAGAGGGCTTTATCTACAAATGGGAAGCGATGATAGATACGAACTTAAAAGGGCTTTTGTATGTTACAAGGGCGTTTTTGCCGCTCATCATAGAAAAAGGCTCAGGTCATATCATCAATATCGGCTCAACCGCCGGCTGGCAGACATACCCCGGTGGCAATGTATACAATATGACCAAATTTGGCGTGAGGGCTTTGAGCGACGCTATGAGTTTGGACTTGGTAGATACGAATGTAAAGGTTACCTGCGTGGCGCCGGGTAACTGCGAGACCGACTTTTCGCTTGTCCGTTTCGAGGGCGACAAGCAAAGAGCAGATAGCGTCTACAGCGCATATAAAACGCTTGAAGCAAACGATGTAGCCGACCTCATACTCTATGTTTTAAATACGCCAAAACACGTAAATATCCCTTATGTACGCATAATGCCAACAGCGCAGAGAAATGTCTATATCGCAAAAAAAGGTTGATACGGTAGTATTGGGCGCGGGCGCAGCGGGCTTGATGTTTGGCGCGCACAGCAAAAGGGAGCTTTTGTTTGTAGACGCCAACGGCAGTATGGGTGCTAAGATAAAGGTATCGGGCGGCGGAAAGTGCAACCTCACAAATGAAATCTTAAGCGCGCAAAACTATCTTGGTGATGAGGCGTTTGTAAAAAGGAGCCTTGATGGCTTTGGCGCATCCGATACGTTGGAGTTTTTTGGCAAATACCGCGTCCATCCCACTATCAAAAAGGGCGGACAATACTTTTGCAACAGTTCAAAAGAGGTGTTGTCGGCTCTTGCTTTGGCTAACGCTTCTCATAAATTTTTATTTGGGAACAAAGTCTTAGGCGCGGAGCTTGGCAAAGAGGGCTTTATCGTCCGTCTTGACGGGCAAAGTATCATCTCAAAAAACCTTATCATAGCAAGCGGCGGCGTTAGTTTCCCGCAGTTAAACGCTACCGATATCGGCTACAAGATAGCGCAAAGTTTCGGACACGAGATAAGCCAGCCAAAGCCAGCTCTTGTGGGGCTTACGCTGCAAAAAGAGCAGTTTTGGATGAAAGAGTTGAGCGGTGTTTCGTTGGGCGTCAAGATAAGTCAGAGAGATTTTGAGTACAAGGGCGAACTTCTGTTTTCACACTTTGGCATCAGCGGACCTGCCGTTTTAAATAGCTCTTTAAGGTGGGAGCGGGGCGTTTTGGAGATAGATTTTTTGCCTGACTTCGCATTTGACGGTAAAATTTGGAGCGATAGAAAACAGCCCACATCCCTGCTGCCTCTGCCTAAAAGTTTCATAAAAGCTTTTTTAAGCTCTGTCGGTCTTAGCGACAAGCCGATGAATAGATACACTGCTGAAGAGAAAGAGAGGTTGGGGCTACTGAAAAAATACGCTATGCCGATTGCGGGTACATTTGGCTTTAAAAAGGCAGAAGTGACAAAAGGGGGTGTGAAGACGGAGGGCATCGACCCAAAAACTTTTGAGAGTAAAACACAAAAGGGGCTATTTTTTCTTGGTGAAGTTTTGGATGTAACGGGCGAGCTTGGCGGATACAATCTGCAATGGGCATTCGCGAGCGGCGCTTTGTGTGCGCGAAATTTTAGATTTTAAAAGGCTTTAAGATGAGAAAGATTGTTGTTTTGATAGGTTTATTGTTTGGTTTTAATGCGGCGGCGTTGGCGGACTCCCCTTTGACATCGACGGAGTTTTACGCCGTTTATGAGGATGTCGCCGAAGTGGTAACGGCGGTGGGTAATCAGACTTTGAGTGAACATTTAAAATCCTATCTAAACTCTCAGGGTAGCCCCTTGGAGGCAAAAATAGCCGTTGTGAACGCTATCGGCTGGGTTTTTGAGGGCAAAAAGGACGCGGAAGAGTTTTTTAAATATCTGCAAAAGAAGAGGGGATATAAAAATTTCGACGATTTTTTAGCAAAAGCGGACGGCGAGCTGCTCATCATTATGGCATATCTGAAAGCCTTGGATAACTACTTTACGGTTGATGAGGCGGCAAAAATCGCCAAAAGAGCAAAAGAGAAACTCCCCAAAAGCTACACGACAAATATCATCTACGCGCTCATCTTAGCCCAAAAAGAGATAGACGGGGATTGGTGCAAAGTGTACGCGCTGCCAAATAGCGTGAGGAGCGATAAAACTTTAAACAAAGATATGAGAGCGGAGGCTGCGGATATTATATTTGAGTATATAGACGGCTATGCCAAGTATTGTAAAAAAGACTCTTTACCTGCTTCTTAGCTCTAAACTATATAATGAGCTCAAAATTTTAAAAGGCAAAAGATGGATATAGACGCCCTTATCAGCGGATTTGAACGCTTTAAAGAGAATAAATTCAAAAAATATCAAAACAAATTTTCCGATTTGATACAAAACGGTCAGCATCCGCGTGTGCTTTTTATCGCCTGTAGCGACTCCCGCGTTGACCCCTCTTTGATTACCGACTCGAAGCCCGGCGAGCTTTTTGTCATAAGAAATATAGGCAATATGGTCGCCCCATTCGCCCCCGACAACGAATACCATGCCACAGCGGCGGGGATAGAGTACGCCGTGTCGGTGCTGAATGTGAGCGATATCATCGTCTGCGGACATTCGCACTGCGGCGCGATAGATGGGGTTTACGATATACCCGAGGGCAAAGAGTTGATACACGTAAGAAAGTGGCTTGAGTTGGCGAACGAAGCCAAAAAATATGTCAATGAAAACTCGCCTGATGATTTGGACTTTTCAAGACGCATAGAGCTTACCGAAAAGATATCCGTGCTGTTTCAGCTGAACCATCTTTTAAGTTACCCCGAAGTAAAGCGCAGGGTAGACGAGGGCACTTTGTCGCTGCGGGGGTGGTACTATAGGATAGAGAGTTGCGAGCTTGAGTATTACGACGATGAGAAAAAGCAATTTTTGCCTATGGAAGCTAAAAGTTGAGAGTGCTCTTTTGGCTTTTTATCGCCGCCGCGGCACTGCACGCGCAGCAGTTTTGTATCGCTACTTACAATGTCGAAAATCTCTTTGACGCCAAAAATGACGGCACGGAGTATAAAGATTTTATCCTCTCAAAACACGGCTACAGCGCGGAAGAGGCGGCAAATAAACTAAAAAATGTGGTAAGAGTTTTAAAGGATTTGGATAGCGATATCATAGCGTTGCAAGAGGTCGAAAACGAGGCTTTGATAGAGCAGCTGAAAAACGCGCTTGGATTTAAATACCACGCTTTTTCTAAAAACAAAAACACCGCCATCGGGCTTGGCATCATCTCAAAACGCGAAATCATAAAAACGCAAAGCTTCTCACTAAAAGGCTACGAGAGATTTAGACCCATCCTGCATATAAAAGTAAAAGCGGACAACGAAACATTCAGCATCTTTGTCAACCACTTCCCATCTCTCAATAACCCAAACTCCACAAGAGAGGCATACGCAAACGCACTAAATCACTATATGCAAAACAGCGGCGAAAAAAAGAGCGTGCTGCTGGGCGACTTTAATGTGTTAAGCTACGAAAATTCGCCGCTTGGAGAGGCTTTGGGGGAGGGGGTCTACGACTTGTGGAATGAACTGCCTAAAAGGAGTAGATGGAACTATGTCTACAAAGGAAGCCGCGATGCGCTGGATAGGATTTTGCTCTCAAAATCGCTTTTGGTGGACGAGGGGTTAAGATATGATAAAAAGAGTTTTTCGGTATTTAAAGAGAAGTATCTGCTTGACTCCAAAAACGCGCCAAAGGGCAATTTCAGAGGCTTTTCGGACCACCTGCCGCTAAAGGCTTGCTTTAAGACGAAGTAGGGAGCTTTCGCCCCCGCTTTTACTTTTTCAAAGAGTACGAAACATCCGCTCTAATCGTTATCTGCTTGCTTGGAAAATATGAACTCGTATAATCCTCATAAATGCTGGACACATAGATACTGATAACATCACCCAAAGTATTGCCTGAACTCTGCGCCACATTTTGCGCGACACTCTTAGCGTTTGTGACAGCTTCGGCTACCAAGCTCTCTTCGCTGTAAGAGTCGGTCGTGTAGATGTATTTGATGGAGTTTTCGTTCCTATAGTTGGCGGATTTTATCGCAACCCCTTTTTCCAACAGCTGAGATATCTTATCTTGGGCAGCTTTGAAGGCTTTTATATCCGAAGATTGCACAAGCAGATTTTGCGAAGCTATGAAATTTTTATCCAAACCATAAGCGCTGTAAGCGTCGGTGCCGTCTTTTTTGCTAAATACGCGAACATCTTCAAAGATTACATCATTTTCACTGATGCCCACCTCCGCAAAAAACGCCTTAAGCGCCTCTTTATCTTTTCCGTTTTTCTCCAAAACTTTATCCAAAATATCGCCGGAATTTACAACCTCAATAGGCCAAAATGCCCCATCAGCCGCCACTATCTTACTGGCAAATCCCACGACTGTGACGACTTTGCTTTGACTGTCGGCGTACTTTTGCGACTGAAAACCGCTTTTGACGTTAAGCCCCAAGACTAAAAGTCCAACCACAAAAAAGACCCCAAAAATAACCGCAACACTTTTTTGCATAGATTCTCCTTAAAAATTTTGCAAATTATAATATAATTTGACTTATATGTGTAAACGAGGTAAGAGTTTTTAACATTTAAATATACCTTTTTTAAAGTTCTGCGTTATATCGCAAGCAGGATAAGTTTTAAGTTTTTTATGGTTAAAATAATGAGGTTTTTCATAAAGGATAGAACTTGAAACAGTATTTGGATTTGATGCGATATGTCAGGCAAAATGGCGTTTTCAAAGAAGATAGAACGGGGACTGGGACATACTCTGTTTTTGGCTATCAGATGAGATTTGATTTAAACAATGGCTTTCCTTTGGTCACTACGAAAAAGTGCCATTTGAAGTCAATCATACACGAACTACTCTGGTTTTTAAAGGGTGACTCAAATATCAAATACCTAAAAGATAACGGCGTAAAGATATGGGACGAGTGGGCGGACGAGAATGGCGACTTGGGACCCGTGTACGGTGTGCAGTGGAGAAGCTGGAGGGGTGCGGACGGCGAAACGGTCGACCAGATAAAAGATATCATCCGACAGATAAAAACCGACCCCAACAGCCGCCGCCTCATCGTAAGCGCGTGGAATGTCACGGAGCTTCCCAATATGGCGCTCGCCCCTTGCCACGCCTTTTTTCAGTTTTATGTCGCGGAGGGCAAACTGTCGTGCCAGCTGTATCAGCGAAGTGCCGATATATTTTTAGGCGTTCCTTTCAATATCGCCTCATACGCGCTTTTGACGATGATGGTGGCGCAAGTTTGTGATTTGAAGCTTGGCGATTTTGTCCATACTTTCGGCGACGCACATCTTTACAGCAACCACATAGAGCAAGCCGACTTGCAGCTAACACGCGAGCCTTACGCGCTGCCTACTATGCAGATAAATGCCGCCGTGAAGAGTATCTTTGATTTTAAATATGAGGATTTTACACTGTTAAATTACGAAGCGCACCCGCACATAAAAGCGGAGGTAGCCGTATGAGGCTCTCCATCATCGTAGCTGTGGGCAAATCTTGGCAGATAGGACTCGACAACAAACTCTTATGGCACATCCCCGAAGACCTAAAACTCTTCAAGGAAATCACCTTAGGACACCACCTCATAATGGGCAGAAAAACCTACGAATCCATAGGCAAACCCCTCCCCAACCGCACCTCCATAGTCCTATCAAAAAGCGACATAAACATCGAAAACGCTTTCACCTGCAAGAGCTTAGAAGAGGCGATAGCGCTTTGCAAAAAAAGAAGCGAGAGCGAAGCTTTCATCATAGGCGGCGCCCAAGTTTACGCCCAAGCTCTCCCCTTAGCCGATAGACTATACCTTAGCACCGTAGACTACAACGGCAAAGCCGATGTCTTCTTCCCGCCTGTCATCTTTAGAAATTGGCAAGTGATAGAAGAAAAAAAATACGAAAAAACCACAGGCAAAAACGGCGAAATAATCCCCGCTTGGCAACATCTTGTATTGCAGAATTTGACTCATATGAAGTAAGCCCACTATTTTGAGCGAGCGTAGCGACGAGGAACCTTAACGGTCAAACATTTTATAAGTTCAACCACAAAGATTCCTCGTCGTTTTACTCCATCCATTCCGCCATTCCCATTTCCTTTTTCATCATACCCGCGCCCTTTCTCCTGTCATTCCCGTGAAAACGGGAATCCAAACTAAAACGCATAAGTAATCAAAAAAGATACAATAGGTTCTATCAGACTTTTTTCATTCGAAATTGTTTTGTTTTCTTGTTACTTTCTTTTGTTGTAAAGAAAGTAACGCAATACAAGCGTAGCGCTTTTGCGAAGCAAAATGTTTCATCGAAAGAAACAACCCCCATAAAAGTTGACACTGCCCTTACGGGGTATCCTCCTGTTTTAATTTATTCAAGGGAGCTGCGGACTCGCTTACGCTCAAACAGGTCCTCGCTCTTTTTCCTTGAATAAATCAAAACACTCGGCAGTGTCAAAATGGGGGGGAAGAGAAAATCGCGATTACGCGATTATCGCTGTCGCTGTGTGCAGACTGAATTCAAACTCGCGAAGCGTCTCCTTTTGTTAAAAGTCATATGAATTTACGGGAATGATGGGAGGAGGAATCTTTATGGTCGAACCTGATAAAAAGGGTGACCGTTAAGATTCCTCGTCGCCGATAAATCGGCTCGCTCGGAATGGGTTTTACTCTTTTATCCTATAATTTGGCGCCTCTTGGGTGATGATGACATCGTGGACGTGGCTCTCTTTTAAGCCGGCGCTGGTTATTTCTACGAATTCGGCTTTTTCTTGGAATGTTTCTATATTTTTAGCTCCTACATAGCCCATTGAGGAGCGTAGTCCGCCGACCATTTGGTGGATTACATTTTTGATGGTTCCTGCGTAGGGGACGCGTCCTTCTATCCCTTCGGGGACTAATTTGTCAGCCGCTGTGCCCTCTTGGAAATATCTATCCGTGCTGCCTTTTTGCATCGCGCCTATGCTGCCCATACCGCGGTAGGTTTTGTATTGTCTGCCTTGGAAGATGATAAGCTCGCCCGGGCTCTCGTCGGTTCCTGCCAATAGGCTTCCTATCATCACGCAGCTTGCTCCCGCGGCTAATGCTTTTGCTATGTCGCCTGAGTATTTGATGCCGCCGTCTGCTATGATGGGTACGCCGTGTTTTTTGCCGGCTTTGGCGCACTCGTCTATAGCGTAGATCTGCGGTACGCCCACGCCCGCTACTATCCTTGTGGTGCAGATACTTCCGGGTCCTATGCCCACTTTTACGCCGTCAGCGCCCGCTTCTATCAGGGCTTCGGTCGCCTCTGCGGTGGCTACATTGCCCGCTATGACCTGTATGTCGAAGTTTTTCTTTATCTCTTTTACCGTGTCTATGATGCCCTTTGAGTGTCCGTGCGCGGAGTCGAGGACTAATACATCAACGCCCGCTTCCACGAGAGCTTTTGCTCTGTCAAGCTGCCCTACTCCGATAGCGCCGCCCACGCGCAAACGACCGAAATCGTCTTTGTTCGCCTGCGGATACTCTTGGCGTTTTTTCAAATCTTTTATCGTGATGAGTCCTTCAAGCTTGCCGTCCTCGCTTACTATCGGGAGTTTTTCTACTTTGTTTGTGCGAAATATCTTCTCCGCGTCGTTGAGATTGATACCTTTGAGGGCGGTCACAAGTGGCGGTTTTGTCATCACTTCGCCGACCGTTTTGCTGTAGTCTGTCTCAAAGCGCAAGTCACGGTTCGTTAATATACCGATGAGATTTCGCTCTTTGTCTATGACAGGTACGCCTGAGATTCTATACTCGGACATTATATCAAGCGCGTCTTGTATCGTCTGCTGCGCCTCCACGGAGACGGGGTCTATGATGATGCCGCTCTCGCTCTTTTTGACGCGGCGTATCTCGCGCGCTTGTGATGCGATGTCCATATTTTTGTGCACTACGCCAAGACCGCCAAGCCTTGCCATCATTATCGCCGCTCTGTGCTCCGTCACGGTGTCCATCGCCGCGGAGATGATGGGGGTATTGAGGTGGATTTTGCGGGTGAGTTTTGTCGAAATGTCAACCTGTTTTGGTAAAATTTCCGAATATTGCGGGACTAACAACACATCTTCAAATGTCAAAGTTTTAGCGCGGATTTTCATATATTATCTTCCTTTCAAAATTGTTTCTAAACTAAATGCTCCGTCAAGCAGAGTCTGTTCGTCGTAATGTTTGGCTATCAGCTGCACGCCCACAGGCAGACCGCCGTCCGTTTTACCCACAGGGATCGATATGGCGGGCACTCCGCAGAGATTGACGCCGATAGTGTAAATATCGCTTAAGTACATCTCCAAAGGGTTGCTTATCGCGCCGAATTTAAACGCCGCCGTTGGCGTTACGGGCAGCAGTATCAAATCCGCCTCTTTTAGTATCTCTTCGTAATTGTCTTTTATCAAGTGTCTTACTTTTTGCGCTCTTATGTAGTAGGCGTCGTAATACCCGCTGCTAAGCACGAAAGTGCCCAAAAGTATGCGTCTTTTTACTTCGTCGCCGAACCCTTCGCTTCGCGTTTTTATGTACATATCTTTGAGATTGTCGCCCTCGACGCGCCTGCCGTAACGCACTCCGTCAAATCTGCTCAAATTCGCGCTCGCTTCCGCGGTGGCGACGATATAGTATGTGGCTACATCGTATTTGGAGTTGAGCATATTTTTGTAAATAATCTCGTGACCGTTTGATTTAAGCGCCTCGATCGCGTTTTTCATACCTTTTTGTATATCGGCGGAGGCTTCGTTTAGGAAGTTTTCTATGACGGCGATTTTGAATTTTTTATTGGGGTTTAGATTTGGGGCGGTTGGCTTGTGCGATATCGCAGCACTCGTGGAGTCTTTTGGCTCGTGTCCTGCGATGATGTCAAACAAGATAGCCGCATCTTCTACATTTTGCGTGATGGGTCCTATCTGATCCAGCGAGCTTGAAAACGCCGTCAAACCGTAGCGGCTCACTTTGCCGTAAGTTGGTTTGAGCCCCACGCAACCGCAAAAAGCTGCGGGCTGGCGGATACTTCCCCCCGTGTCGCTTCCAAGGGCGGCTATAGCTATGCCTCCAGCGACCGCTGCCGCGCTGCCGCCGCTGCTGCCGCCGGGGACTCTCTCGGTGTCTGCCGGGTTTAGCGTTTTGCCGTAGTATGATGTCGCCGTCGTGCTTCCCATAGCAAATTCGTCCATATTGGTCCTGCCAAAAGGGCTAAGTCCCGCTTTTAACATATTTGTGATGACGGTCGCGTCGTAGGGGGCTATGTATCCTTGGAGGATTTTGGACGAGCAGGTGACACTCCACCCTTCGACTTGGATATTGTCTTTGACGGCTATGGGGATGCCCTCGCCTTTTACATCGAGCGCTTCGCCCGTAAGCTGCGAAACATACGCGCCAAGCGCCTTTTTTTCATCTATCTTTTTAGCCATATCCTCTCTAAATTCTCTTATCTCTTCTTTTTGTAACTTCAGCGCCTCTTTTAGTGTTATCAATTTTTCTCCTTCAATCTGTTCACGATAAATATGCCAAAAGCGATAAAAGCGCATATGACGACCACGCCGACTATGACGAATGAAAAGGGCAGCGGATGGGATAGATTAACCATTGATGACGCCTTCACAGCGTGGGCACAGATGCTCTTCGCACTCGCTTCTTAATTTCCAGCACCTCGGACACTTATGTTTCGCGGCTCTTACAATCGTAAAATTATCTCCATCCACCTCAAAACTACCCAAAACTTCGCCATCCGAACTCTTCACTATCTCGCTCACCGTGAACCAGTCCTCGGCGTCTTTGCTGCCCATTTTCGCTAACTTTTCGGAATTTGTGACGATATTTAGTTCAAGCGTGGATTTGATGATTTTATCTTTTTTAAGAGCGTCGATTATCTCAAAAAATTTCTCTCTTGCGGCTATCAAAAACGCCCCGTCAAGCTCGCTCTCTATGCTAAGGAGCGGCTTATACACTAAGTCAAACGCGTCCCCTTTTTTGATAAGTGAGGGCGCATACTCCATAATCTCATCGACCGTATATGTAAGCACGGGTGCTACAAGCGGCAGCATACTATCCAACATCAAAGCCATAGCGCTTTGCGCCCCGCGCCGCTCAACGGAAGACTTGCCGTCGCAGTAGAGTCTATCTTTGCAGATATCCATATATATGCCGCTAAGTTCGGTCGTGACGAAAGCGTTCAAAAGCGAGTAGCCTTTCAAAAAGTCGTAATTCAAAAAGGCTTCGTTCGCCTCGTCAAATACTTTTTTCGCACTCGCAAGTATCCATCTATCTATCGCGCTTAGCTCTTCGGGCTTTGAAATGACCTCCAAGTCGTTGATGGAGGCGAGTAAAAATCTAAATGTGTTTCGTATCTTTCTATACTGCTCGGAGACTTGTTTGATGATATTTTCGCTGATTTTAAGCTCGCTTCGATAGTCACTCGTGGCGACCCAAAGTCTCAAAATCTCGCTGCCGTAGCGCTTTAGTATATCTTGCGGGTCTATACCGTTGCCTTTGGATTTGCTCATCTTTTCGCCCTTCTCATCGACCGTGAAGCCGTGAGTGAGTATCTTTTTGTACGGGGCTTTGGCGTTGACGGCGGCACTTACTAATAGTGAGCTTTGAAACCAGCCTCTGTGCTGATCGCTTCCCTCAAGATACATATCGGCAGGATAGGCGCCAGCGTCGTAATTTGACGAATTCACAACCGCCGTCCAAGTGCTTCCGCTATCAAACCAGACATCTAAGATATCGACTGTTTTTTCAAGGTTTGCGGGGTTTAGTGTTGAGTTTTCCGGGAGCAAATCTTTTATCTCTTTATCCCACCAGATATCAGCTCCGTGCTCTTCAAAAAGGGCAGCGGTATGTTTTAAAACTTCATCGTCAAAGATAACGCTACCAGATGTTTTGTCCCTAAAAAACGCTATCGGTACACCCCAGTCGCGCTGTCTTGAGATACACCAGTCGGGGCGATTTTCTATCATACCTTTGAGTCTTGTATAGCCCGACTCCGGATAAAATTTCAGCTTCTCCACCTCATCTTTAGCTATCTC
>JAISQB010000040.1 GCA_031274495.1 Campylobacteraceae bacterium
GCAAAAGAGAAACGCTGGGACAAAATGTCCAAAGTTTTTCCAAAATTGGCAAAATCCATAACAATGGCGGCAAAGCAAGGCGGGATTGACCCCGAGATGAACTCTAAGCTACGCACCGCTATTCTCACCGCAAAAGCGCAAAATATGCCAAAAGATAACATCGAAGCGGCGATAAAAAGAGCCTCCGGTAAAGACGCGCAAGATATCAAAGAGGTACATTACGAGGGCAAAGCCCCGCACGGAGCACTTGTCTGGGTGGAGTGCGCGAGCGACAACCCCACCAGAACCGTTGCCAACATAAAAGCATATTTTAATAAATGCGGCGGGCAGATACTGCAAAATGGCTCTTTGGAGTTTATGTTTTCACATAAAGCTCTGTTTGAGTTTGATAAACCGGCAAACTTAAGCAAAGACGATCTGGAGTTGGCTCTCATAGACGGCGGGCTTGAAGAGTTGGAAGAAGAGGATGGGATATTTCGTGCGTATGCCGATTACGCAGACTTTGGCTCATTGTCCGCAGCACTTGAAAATATAGGCATTGAACCCAACAAAGCGGCGTTGGAACGCATACCAAACACCCCTTTGGAATTTAGCGAAGAACAGCTATCGGATATCGAAAAGCTTATCGACCGTTTGGAAGATGACGATGATGTGCAAGCGGTCTATACAAACATATCATAGCGCACGGTAAATAAAAAAATATTTCTACTTGCATTGCTTGATTTTTGTATAATTTTTAGATAGAATTGACGGCAAATTATTGCTAAGGGGTATATGCAATGAAGATATCTATCATCATCAAAGCACTGATAGCTTCGGTGTTATGCGGCTTCTTGTTCTTAGGATGCGGCGGCGGTCAATATGGCGGCGGCAGTGCTAACGATTCCACTTCCGAAGATAGAAATGATGGCGGAGGCGGAGGCGGCGGAGATAACAGCGGTGGTAGCAGTGTTCCAAAATCAAAAGTCAAAATAGAATATAACTCGTTAGAGAATAATATCACCAATTATCGTGGTATGTTCAACCTCGTGGCAGATAATCATGTAGAACCTGAACAACTGGACAACCACTCAACTATTTATACAAAACATATTATATATCATGATGTTGATGCAAAAATAGGCGCAGCTTTATCTCCGTATTTAAATGGAAACATGTATCAAAGCATTCATTGTACATATGCAGATTCACCTCCCGGCGGACTTTGCGAAGAGTATAGCAGGACCAAATTACCTTCAAGTGTAAATGGCATATATATGGCAAATATTGTATTTAACCAAAATAAAGCTACGGGATGTGCAGAGGCAGATGGCGTATGCGATATAACATTGTTCACGGCAGCAGATCCGGCAGTGTTCAATAACACCAACCCTATACCATTTAGTACATTCAAGAATGCTTTTACAGAAGAATACATTGATGGCGTACCAATGCGGGCCGTTTTAGATAAGATAGAAAAAAATGCCAAAGCTGTAAGTATGGAAACATATACCTTCTATAACGATAAAAACTTAACAACTTATAGAAATATAAACTCTACTGTAAGAAGATACACAGATTTTTTAACTCATAACGATGGAAGTGATATTTCAATACCTCAAGTTCCTCTAACTTCAAGCGGCGAAAACGGTGAAGGTGTAAGTAAGGTTGTTAACGAGATAGCCTATACGCTCGAAAATACTTATGGAAAATTTGGATCAAAAAAGGTAGATTATGATGTAAATGAAAGTGATCCTGCAGGGGTAAACTATTGGATGACCGATGTGAGCAGTCCTGATAATTTTAACTTTATAACACTTTGTCAAAGGAGTAAAAACTCTACTGCCGCTACTCCTATTGAAAATGCCACTAACGCCACCTATACATGCGAAGAAGGCAGCGGCAACATAAGCTCTCACTGGATACTTGAGGGCGGAAGTATTAATATGAATTGGAATTAATCCATATAAAGTCGGCATCCGCCGACTTTATACTCTTTCTTTAAAAACTCCCCTTTATCTTACCGCTTAAAAATTCGGCAAATTTATCGTTATCGTTTTGCGCTTTGCACACGCTGTATGAAGTTATGCCAAACTCTTTGGCGATATCTCTGTAGAAAATATCCAGTTCAAAATCGGTCTCGGAGTTATCGATCGTAAAAGATATCGGATAGATGATGACGGGCTCAGGTGATATGCGGCTTAAAGTTTCGCCAAGGGAGGGTTCCAACCACTTGATGGGTCCTAATTTTGATTGGTAAGCTAAGTGGATACCTTTGAACTTTAGCCCTTCGCCTGTTAGCATTTGGCTTAAAATCTCGGTATGTTTTTTTATCTCTTCGGGATAGGGGTCGTTTTTGGCTATGCTAAGCGGCAAAGAGTGTGCCGAAAATATCAGATGCGCCCCTTCGCAGTAATGCTTTTTGATAGAGTCGATGATGGTTTGGTTGAACAGCTCATCTTCAAAAAAGCGCTCTATCCTTTTTACTTTTATATTTTTGCCTTTCAAAAAAGCGTTGGCGTCATCAAACGACGATAGAGTCGTGGTAGACGAAAAATGCGGATACATCGGGAAGAGCAAAATCTCATCATAGTGTCTGTTTTCAAGGATCTGCGTGACATTGGGCTTTGTGTAGCGCATAGCAAAAAGTGTGTCGTAAGCGCCGTTTGAGAGTGTATTTAGCCTATTTGTGAGGTTTTGCGTATGTTCCAAAATCTTACTGCCGCCTATCAACTCGTAATTTTTCCAAACTTTGGGCGTACGAAAGCGGCTCATAAAAAACGATACGAAAAAACGCGCAGGCGAATTGATGATACGCCTGTCTAAAAACATATTTTTTAAAAATTCACGCAGCTCATTTTGATCCCTAGCCCCACCCATATTGAGTAAAATTACCGCTTTTTTCAACAAAATCCTTCTTTAAAAAATACTCTTTCGATATAATACAGAAATTTTAAAAAAAGGATACTTATGGCTCTAAAAACTTACGATTTTACACCCGAAGAGTTGGCGAAATTTGCCTACGCCGTCATTAAAACAAATAAAGGCGATATGAGACTCAAACTATACCCCGAGGAGACACCCATCACGGTCGCGAATTTTGCCCATTTGGCTAAAAGCGGATTTTATGATGGGCTCAATTTTCACAGAGTGATTCCAAACTTCGTCATCCAAGGCGGATGTCCCAATGGTACAGGGACAGGGGGTCCTGGCTGGAGGATAGCTTGCGAATGCGGTAAAAACACCCACAAACACCAAAGAGGAACACTATCTATGGCGCACGCAGGACGCGATACGGGCGGGAGTCAATTTTTTGTCTGCCACTCAAAACAGCCCCATCTTGATGGCGTTCACACTGTATTTGGCGATCTTATAGATGATGAAAGTTTAAAAGTGCTCGATAGTATCAGAGCGGGCGATAAAATCAATACGATAGAGATAAAAGAGAGTTTATAGACACTCCGACAGAGCGATCTACCAATCTGTAAACTATTTTTAAGAGCGAACGGATAAAACGCTTATCCGCGCTCTTCTTTTAGTGTTACTCTGCGCAGTGACGCAACTCATAACGGCAAAACCCCGTATATAGTAACGGCAACACAATCAAAACATTGCGGATAGGCGCGGCGGTTTAACCCGCGCGACCTCTCAGGCAAAACCCACCGTCAATCTTAACTATCACTCTTTCTTGTAGCCAATGTAAAATATGCCCATATGATGACCAAAATCAGCGGCAAAATGAGCAGTGTGATATATGAGCCATTGCCGAATATATCGAAAAATTTGGACATATATGTACCCGCGTAGTAGCTGCCAAGACCTATCGCAAGCGCCCACAAAATCGCCCCTATCACGCTTATGATGTTAAATTTGACCATAGAGTACTTCGTGAAACCCACAGCCAAAGGCACAAGCGTTTTGAGCCCGTAGATAAACTTTTGCGTGATGATGATTTTCGCGCCGTGCTTTTTTATGAGCAGGTGGCTCAAGGCAAGCTTTCTGCGATGTTTTTTGATATAAGGCATAACAACGCTTTTATTGTATCTGCTAAGCCACACCAAAGCGGCATCACCGATAATATTCGCCACGCCCGCCGCGACCATACACACCCCTATATTCATACTCCCCTGCGAAGAGAGTATACCCGCCGCCACAAGAGCTATCATACCGCCGCCAAGTGAGTAGATAAACAGCGCTATATAGCCGAAAGTGGATAAGTTTTTTATAATATCTTCCAATTTTTACCTTGATTTTTTTTATGGGGAAATCGGGGCATTAAGCCCCATTATTATCTTGCGTAATCTATCGCTCTAACTTCTCTTATAACATTCACTTTTATCTCGCCCGGATACTGGATCTTTGCCTCTATCTCTTTGCTGATCTCTTTTGCCAAAAGCACAGCCTCATCGTCGTTCACAAGTTTGGCGTTGGCGATGACTCTTATCTCTCGTCCCGCGTTTATCGCGTAGGCTTGTTTGATGCCCTCTTTTGATTTGGCGATATCTTCGATATCTTGGACGCGTTTTAAGAAGCTCTCAAGCACTTCTCTTCTAGCTCCGGGACGAGCGGCGGAGAGCGTATCGGCGGCACATACGGCGGCGGCTTCTATAGATGTAGCCTCTTCGTGTCCGTGGTGCGCGTAGATGGCGTTGATGACTACGGCGTGCTCTTTGTAGCGTTTGCAAACATCCGCGCCCAGATCAACGTGGCTTCCCGCGAACTCTTGCGTCAAAGCTTTGCCTATATCGTGCAAAAGTCCCGCTCTTTTGGCAAGCTGTTCATTACCGCCAAGTTCAGCCGCGATGATACCTGCCAAATTTGCCACTTCAAGTGAGTGTCCAAGGGCGTTTTGTCCGTAGCTGGCGCGAAATTTTAATTTGCCTATGAGTTTGATGATTTCGGGGTGAATTTTTGTAAGTCCCAAATCCATAACGATATTTTCGCCCTCTTCTATGAGGTTTTGCTCAAACTCCTCTTTTACCTTCTCGTGTATATCCTCAATGCGTGCGGGCTGAATCCTGCCGTCTTCTATCAAAAGTTGTATAACTTTTGTAGCAACCGCACGGCGATAGAGGTTGAAACTACTCAAAATTATCGCGTTTGGCGTATCGTCTATGATGATATCCACACCCAAAAGCATCTCTAAGGTTTTGATATTTCTACCCTCTTTTCCGATGATGCGCCCTTTTAAGTCGTCGTCTTTAATGTTGACTACATTTATAAGTCTTTCAGCGGCAAAGTCCCCCGCAAAGCGCGTCGTGGCTTGGGCTAATATATAGTTGGCTTTGCGTTTGGCGTCTTGCTTGGCTTCCTCTTCGTATCTGCGCACGATGTGAGCTATCTCGGCGCGGGACTGCTCTTCTACTTTTTTAAGTATGATATCTTTGGCTTCATTTTCGGTAAGTCCGGCGGAGTGCTCCAAGACGCGGATAGCTTCTTGAAGTTTTGTCTGATAGTCCTGTTTTAATTTCACCGCTTCCGCACTCATCTCATCAACGGCGCGTCTGAAATGTTGAATCTCTTCGCGGTCTTTTACTAACTTTTTAGCATCCTCGCGCAAGTTTATCTCTTTTTTCTCTATATCTGTCGACTTTAGCGTATACTCTTTTTTGAGTCTTAAAGCCTCCTCTTCAAAGCGTCTTTTAGCGCCAAGTTCGGCTTCTGCTACTTTGATATTGACATTTTTAAGTGTGAGCTCAGCTTCGTGTTCTATCGCTTTGGCGCGCGCTTTGGCTTGCGCGATATATATCTCGTGATTTGCCGAATCCAGTTTTTTTGCTATTACAAAACCTGTTACTCCCGTAGCTGCGGCACAGACCGCCCCTATTCCTATCTCTATAAACATTTTTTCCTCTTCTTATTATGGTATCGGTCGGGGTAATATAAACATCAGCCTGTATATCGTAGGCTTCGCAAAGCCTCTTTTGGGTAAAACATTTTGCAAGTTGAACAAAAATTGTAAAGGGCTTTGGTTTTAAGGCAGCAAAAAATCTATCATACATCCCTTTACCAAAACCTACTCTTCTCAAATCCCCGTCGACCCCGATGACAGGAATCACTATAACATCAACTTTTTGCCTCAGCCTCCAAGAGTCGGCAGGCTCTAAAATATTAAACTTCTTTTTCCACACAGGCAGTCTGTATTTTACCAATTTAAAACTGACACATTCCATAAATGGAACATAAATTGTTTTGTTTCGTCTAAGTTTTGGGAAAATTTGTCGCACATTGGCTTCAGTTTTTATTGGGAGGTAGAGTGCGATCGTTCTAAAGCGTAAATTTTTGAGCGTTTTTTCCAAATTTTGCGCCACAGCGTGCGAATTCTTAATATATTTTTCACGAGATGTGCGATGTAATTTTTCAAGAGAAATTTTGCGAAACTCCTCTTTGGTCAAATCTTCATTTGTGCTTTTAAGCGACATTTGCCTATAATCTCCTTTTTAAAAAAAGCATTTTACAATAATAAGGATAGCTTCGTGATAAAATATGCCGCTTTTCTATTGCCGTTTTTGGCTTTTAGCCTTTTTTTTGGCTGTAGTGACTCTGCTTATAAGCCGCTTAAAACAAATCAAGGTCTTCCTCTAAAAACAACCGATGGCAAAACGATAATACTTAAAAAAACAGTCGACGGATTTTTTTACGACAACAAATCGCTGCTTTTGGTATTTCTCACCACTTCGTGCGTACCGTGCAACGCACAAATCCCACATCTAAATAACCTCCAAAACAGATATAGCGACAACCTCAACATAGTATCCGTCATACTTGAAAACAAACCTCTTGAAGAGGTTCAAAGTTTTTTGGAAAAGAAAAAGGTAGAGTTCGCGGCTACTCTTGATAAAAATAATTTCAAACTCTCACAAGCTCTTGGCAATGTCACAAGCGCGCCGTATATGGTAGTGTACGACAAAGAGGGGGCGTATGTCACCGACTATACGGGAGCCGTCCCCGAAGAGATGATAGAAGCTGACCTTAAACGGATATTTTGATGTTTGGCTCCATAAAAAAAGGTCTTGGCAAAACTCTTGAAGGGATAAGGGGTATAATCCCCGCCAAACAGGAGAGGGTGAGCAAAGAGCTTTTGGAAGAGGCGCTTTTGGAAGCTGATGTGAGTTATGAGGTGATAGAGGAGATAATATACTATCTGCCGCCTCAAAACAGCGTCGGTAGAGATGATGTCAAAAGGGTCTTGGGGGCGTATTTTATATATGATGAAGATAAATTATCCGCGCCCAAAAACGCCTCCCCGTTTGTAGAACTCATAGTAGGGGTAAACGGAGCGGGCAAAACAACTACGATAGCAAAACTGGCAAATATCTACAAAAATCAAAACAAAAGCGTACTTTTGGGAGCTTCCGATACATTCCGCGCGGCGGCTATAGAGCAGCTTAGACGTTGGAGCGAAAAGATAGATGTACCCATCGTCTACACGCAGCAAGGTCACGACCCTTCCGCCGTAGCCTACGACACGATAGCCTCCGCAAAAGCCAAAAAGATAGACAATGTCATCATAGATACAGCTGGACGCTTACACAATCAAGTAAATCTATCCAACGAACTCAAAAAAATCGTTCGAATCTGCGATAAAGCATACGAAGGCGCACCGCACAGAAAAATCTTAATACTCGACGGCACGCAGGGAAATTCAAGCATCAATCAAGCCAAAGCTTTCAACGAGATGATAGGCATAGACGCCCTCATCATCACAAAGCTTGACGGCACGGCAAAGGGCGGCTCGCTCTTTAGCATAGCAAAAGCCCTGCAGCTCCCGATACTCTATGTCGGCGTGGGCGAGAGTATGGACGACCTTATACCGTTTGATGCCGGAAGTTATATAGATACTATTTTGGACGCTATCTTCAATACAAAAGAGTAGTTATGAGCAAGAAAAAACAGCTATTTGAGTGTCAAGCGTGCGGCTTTCAAAACGCCAAATGGCTCGGCAAATGCCCAAATTGCGGTGCGTGGGATGAGTTTTTAGAGTTAACGCAAGATCAGATAAGCGTCCTAAAAGAGACGGCGAAAGGTTCAGCAAGCCCAGCATCCTCACAAAACGGTGCAAAATCCATCACTGAGATAGAAGATGAGAGCGTGGAGAGATTTAGCTCAAACAATGAAGAGTTAGATCTGGTCCTTGGCGGCGGGATAGTAGAGGGCAGCCTCACGCTCATCGGAGGAAGCCCGGGGGTAGGCAAATCAACGCTGCTTTTAAAGATAGGCGGCAATTTAGCCAAAAGCGGCAGAAATGTACTATATGTAAGCGGCGAAGAGTCGGCAGGACAGATAAAACTACGCGCACAGAGGTTAGACAGCTTGCACAAAAACCTCTATCTTTTGTGCGAGATAAATCTCGATACGATTATGCGCGAACTCTCCTCAAACAGTTTCGACACCCTCATCATCGACTCCATCCAGACGCTATACAGTGAAAAGATAACTTCAGCCCCGGGAAGCGTGTCGCAGGTAAGGGAGATAACATTTGAGTTAATGCGCTACGCCAAAGATAAAAATGTGGCGGTTTTCATCATCGGGCACATCACCAAAGAGGGCTCCATCGCGGGTCCAAGGATACTCGAACATATGGTCGATACCGTGCTCTACTTTGAGGGAGACTCAAATAGGGAGCTAAGAATTCTTAGGGGATTTAAAAACCGCTTTGGCTCGACAAGCGAAGTGGGTATCTTCGAGATGACAAAAAACGGACTTGAGAGCGCGAAAGATATCTCAAAGAAATTTTTCACAAGAAACGATTCGCAAGCGGGTTCTGCCATAACGGTCGTGATGGAGGGCTCGCGCCCTATCGTCTTAGAGGTACAAGCCCTGCTTAGCGAGAGCACATACCCCAACCCCAAACGCGCCTCCACAGGCTACGAACTCAACCGCCTCACGATGCTTTTAGCACTCTTGGAGCGCAAACTCGACCTGCCATTAAACAGATACGATGTCTTCATAAACATAGCCGGCGGCATCAAAATCACCGAAACAGCCGCCGATGTAGCTATCATAGCCGCAATCATCAGCAGCTTCCGCAACCGCCCATTAAGCAAAGACAC
>JAISQB010000073.1 GCA_031274495.1 Campylobacteraceae bacterium
TACGCTCAAACAGGTCCTCGCTCTTTTTCCTTGAATAAATCAAAACACTCGGCAGTGTCAAAATGGGGGAAAGAGAAAATCGCGATTACGCGATTATCGCTGTCGCTGTGTGTGGCAACAACCTCCTCCTCCGTCATTGCGGGCTTGACCCGCAATCTCCATACGCAAAGCGCCTCTTTTTGCTGAACACCATATTTTTTTTATGGATGATTTCAAATCTGATATTTTATTTTTTTGCTATGTTTTTTAGTTTCAAGGAAACATTTTGCTTCGCAAAAGCGCTTCGCTTGTTTTGGATTCCCGCCTGCGCGGGAATGACGAAAGGGGGGGGCGGGAATGATTGACTTGTATATGAATGGTGGAAGAGGGAGGTAAAAAAAGCTTTACTTATTTGCATAGGTATAGCAAAATATGGGCAAAAGGTGGTAAAGAATGGTTAAAAAATAGATATTTTTTCAAAAAGGAGTGAAAAACTCTTATTTCTTAAGTTTTTTCTAATAAGTGCAGTTATATAATTTAAACATAGTATATTAAATTGATAAACTTACTATAGATTGACGGAAACGAATGCTACAAAAAGGAGTTTTGTCGCTCTTGTGTAATTTATCAACACTTACTATAGATAGGAGAGATATACAGTGAGGAGTATATTTTTACTATTTGCATTGCCGGTTTTGTAGTGGCGGCGTATGCTATCTGTCGGACTTTAAATTCCCCACAATTACCATACTAAGGCGGCTTTTTATATGAGAAGAGGAGCCTCTGTGAAGAGTCGCTTTTTGTGGGGGATTTTAAAGGATTGGCGGGATTGTAACTGCAAAAAGGAGTTTTTACAATGAAAAAGAGGTTGGTTGCAGCGTTTTTGGCGCTTTTTGTTGGTAGTGGTTTGTACGCTGAAGTTAGCGTTTTTAAGATAAGCAGGCAGCACGGGCTTGGTACTTTGCCGTTTATCGTTGTCAAGGAGAGAGGGCTTATCGAAAGGTACGCTAAGGAGGCGGGGCTTGGGGATATAAAGGTGGAGTATATCACACTGGGTGGCGGTGCGGCGACAAATGAGGCGCTGTTGTCGGGTAGTGTGCATATCAACTCAAACGGCGCGGCGCCTTTTATAAGGCTGTGGGATAAGACCAACGGAAGGGTTAAAGCGGTGTCGTCATCGGGCAAGCAAGTCTTTGATCTGGTCTCGTCAAATCCCAAAGTGGTTAGCATTAAAGACCTTAGTGATGCTGATAAGATAGCCCTGCCCGCGGCGAAAGTATCTATACAGTCTCTACTCTTGCAAATCGCGACCGCGAGAGAATTTGGCATAAAAAATCACGAAAAGTTCGACCATCTGACCGTTACCCTGAGCAGTCCCGACGCGCTTGTATCGTTGCTTTCGGGCAAGTCCGAGATAAACGCGCACTTTGGAAGCGAGCCTTTTACCAGCGCGGAGCTGCAAAATCCCAAAGTCCATAAGATCCTAAGCTCCGCCGATGTCGTCAGTAAAGACGCCACCACGAGCCTCTACTCAACTACGCAAGAGTTTTATGAGCAAAATCCGAAGTTGATAAGAGCGTTTTTGAAGGCGCTGAACGAGGCGATAACTTGGATAGACAACAACCAAAAAGCGGCGGTCGATCTCTACATCAAAGCCGAAAAATCAAAAGAGTCGCCTGAACTTTTACTCTCCATCTTGGAAAAAGGCAATGTGCAGTTTGGCTTGAAACCCACAGGCGTTACCGTATTTAGCGACTTTTTGTATGAGACGGGGGTGATAAAGAGTAAGCCTACCCAAAAGGAGCTCTTTTTTGACGCCGTTTTTGAGACGGATTATAAATGAAAAAAAGCCGCCCCATCACTGCCGAAACAACCCCATCCAGGTGATACCTTATAAAATTAATATAGATAGTTTTCATCAGCAATGGAAGAGTCCGACGGGCTTTTCCTTTATACTTGATAATTTTTCATATATATAAAAGTTGCAAAAATGGTCAAAAACAGTATAAATTCTTATAAAAAGAGAAAAAAAGTCTTAATTTTAAGTTTAATTTAATGGCTATCACTATATAATCTGTCTAATAGTATACTAAATTGATAAACTTACTATGGATTAGTATAACCTTCTTGCTGTAAAATGGGGTTCTGCCGCTCTTTGGAAATTTATCAACCACCGTACTAACACAAATACAAAAAGGAGGATACACCAATGAGTGTAAATGTTTTTTGGTTTTTGCCGACAGGCGGAGATACAAAATATCTTGGACAACCTTCAGCCTCAAGACCCGTCAACAACGCCTATCTAAGACAAGTAGCGATCACTGCCGAGCAGTTCGGATATGACGGCGTTTTGATACCCACGGGCAGCGGACACCTTGACCCGTTTATCACGGCGGCGAGTTTGGCGACTGTCACGACTAAACTAAAACTTTTGGTCGCCTTGCGCACCTCTTCTACGGGCGGTCCTACGGTTCTGGCAAGACAGGCGGCTACGCTTGACGACGCTTTGAACGGACGGCTTATATTAAATGTAGTCCCTGGAGCTTACGCCGACGAATTGGCAGCTGATGGCGTCAATCTAACTCACGACGAGCGCTACGAGTTGGCGGATGAGTTTTTGACCATCTATAAAAAGCTTTTATCGGGCGAAACGGTCACTTTTAAGAGCAAATATTTTGACATCAAAAACGCCAAAAACCTCTTCCCTTCAGTGCAAAAGCCATATCCGCCGCTCTATTTCGGGGGCTCTTCGGATGTGGGACACGAGCTTGCCGCTAAACATATAGACGCCTATCTTAGCTGGGGCGAACCGCCGCATTTGGTGGCGCAAAAGATAGCGGATGTGAAAAAAAGAGCCGAGAAATACGGCAGGAGCGTGAGATTTGGCTTAAGGATCCACGTGATAGTACGAGAGCGCGAAGAAGAGGCGTGGGCAGCAGCCGACAGACTCATCAGCAAACTTGACGACGACACCATCAAAAAATCGCAAGAGTATCTATCCGAGATAGACTCCGTAGGTCAGCAGAGGATCAGAGACCTTCACAAAGGCGACAAATCCAAGCTCGTGATAAGCCCCAATCTATGGGCAGGCATAGGCTTGGTAAGAGGCGGAGCTGGCACCGCGCTTGTGGGCAATCCTGAACAGGTGGCGGCGAGGATAAAAGAGTACGCCGACCTTGGCATAGATACATTTGTACTCTCAAGCTATCCGCATTTGGAAGAGGCGGCGAGATTTGCAGAGTTGGTGTTTCCATTATTGCCCGGCAAAGAGCCTAAAGCCGCCGGCGGAACGGATAGCCACGTGTTCACAAACAGCGCGTTTATAGACCGCTTTGCAAACGACAAAAAAGTCTCTTAACCGTCCGCTCATTTACAAAAAGGGAGCAGGACAAAGGAGTAGTTGATGAGATAGCCTTTACTATCATATGCCGCTGCCGGTAGAGCCGTTTTACAAAGAGGTGCGTTGCGACGCTTTTAGAGAAAATATTTTTAGGAGAAAGTTATATGAGCAAAACATTTTATTTTAACGCGTTCGAGATGAATTGCGTAGGACATCAATCCCCCGGGCTTTGGGCGCATCCAAGAGATAGGTCGCGCGACTATAAAGATTTGGATTACTGGACAGACCTTGCCAAGACATTGGAGAAGGGCTATTTTGTCGCGATATTTATCGCTGATGTCGTGGGTTACTACGATGTATACAGAGGAAGCGCCAAAGACGCTATCGAGCAAGGCGTGCAGATCCCCGTCAACGACCCGTTGCAGATAGCCGGTCCCGTAGCCCAAGCGACAAAGCACATCGGCATCGGTATCACATCGTCCACTTCGTTCGAGCATCCATATACATTTGCCCGCCGTATCGCCACAGCCGACCACTACACAAAAGGGCGCGTGGGATGGAATATCGTCACATCATATCTTGACAGCGGCATAAGAAATGTGGGCGATGAGACTTTGCGCCGCCACGATAACCGTTATGAGGTCGCGCACGAGTATCTGGAGGTCATCTATAAACTATTAGAGGGCAGCTGGGAAGACGGCGCGGTGGTGTATGACAAAGAAAAACGCATATTTACCGACACAAGCAAAGTGCACGAGATAGGGCATAAGGGTAAATATTTTGAAGTCCCCGGTATCGGTCTAACAGAGCCATCCCCGCAACGCACACCTCTACTCTTTCAAGCGGGCTCTTCGGCGGCGGGTAAAGATTTTGCCGCGCAGCACGCTGAGGCGGTATTTGTATCTACTCCAAGCCAAAAGGTCGTAAAAGAGTATGTGGCGGATATCAGAGCCAAAGCCAAAGAGGCGGGCAGGGACCCTAAGAAAGTGTTGATATTCGCGCTCGTTACTATCATCGTGGATGAGACGGACGAGAAGGCAAAAGCAAAACACGAAGAGTACAAAAAGTACATCTCATACGACGGCGCGCTTGCTTTGGCGTCAGGCTGGGCAGGTGTGGACTTCAGCAAGTATAAGCCTACGGATACGATAACAAGCGAAGACTCTAATGCCATCATCTCTGTGATAGAGCATTTGACAAACGGCGAGAAAAACTGGACTACGAAAGATTTGGCGGAGTGGGTCGGTATCGGCGGTCTGGGACCTATATTTGTGGGTTCACCTACGACTGTGGCGGACGCTTTGCAGGCGTGGGTCGCGGATACGGATGTGGACGGATTTAACATAGCTTACGCGGTCTCACACGAGACTGTGCAAGATGTCGTCAAATACTTAGTCCCCGAGCTTCAAAAAAGAGGCGTCTACCCGACATCGTATAAAGAGGGAACCCTAAGAGAGAAATTGTTCGGTCACTCAAAGCTCCCGGACGACCATCCGGGCGCTCGTTATCGTGATATCGAAAAGATAAAAAAAGCTAATAAAAAATAGCAAAATTGTTCATTGAAGGAGCGGATGATGATTGAGATAAAAAATTTATCAAAAAATTACACCTTGGCGGATGGAAGCGTAGCGAGGATATTGAAAAATATCAATTTGACTGTGCCCGATCGCTCTATAACGGCGATTGTGGGTCCAAGCGGTGCGGGGAAATCCACGCTTTCCAAGCTTATCAGCCTATTGGAACGCCCGAGTGAGGGCTCTATCTTGGTGAACGGCAAAGACCTCTCTCATCTATCGGGGGAGAGTCTGCGAGCCGAACGCCGTGCGATAGGGACTATCTTCCAATCCTCAGCCCTGCTTCACAGAAAGACGGCGGCGCAAAACATCGCTTTGCCGCTTGAATATCTTGGCGTCGTCAAATCCGACATAGAAAAGAGAGTCAAAGAGTTACTCGACGCGGTGGGCTTGCCCGACAAAGGCAACTACTATCCGTCGCAGCTTTCAGGAGGTCAGCAGCAACGCATCGGTATCGCGCGGGCTTTGGCGCTTCATCCGCAAGTGATTTTATCAGACGAGGCGACATCAGGGCTTGACCCGCAGTCTACGCAGACTATTTTGCGGCTTTTGAAGAAGTTGCGCGATGAGTTTGAATTGTCTATCATTTTGATTACCCACGAGATGGATGTGGTGCGAAATGTCGCCGACTCCATCGCCGCGATAAGGGACGGAAAGATAGTCGAGCAAGGAAGAGTGCAAGATCTTGTGGCAAATCCAAGCTCCGATATCGGCAGGCAGCTCATCTCCCTTAGAGTCGCTGACGCATTCAATAAACGCCACCTCGTAGCGGAGCTCACTTACGGCGGCAATGTCCCTTCAAACTGGTCGCAGATATTGAGCAAACAGTTAAACGCGATAGTACATCTATTGGGGGCAAACATAGAGCAGATAGGCGGCGGCAATCTCTACGGGCGCGCACTTGTGGGATTTGAGTTTTTGCATACGGACAGAGTGGATATCACCGCCGTCGGCAACGCCTTAAGCCACATAGGTCTGCACGCGGAGTTCAAAAACAACGCCGACTTTAACGAAAATGAGAGGAGGGTCGCCGTATGAGTGCCGCTGTACTTGGAAACGATACTCCGTGGCCGGAGGTGCATACCCTGCTGATCCCTGCCTACTTGGAGACATTGACGATGGTGGGCGTTGTGATGGTGCTGGTTATCATCATCGGAGGGGTAACGGGGGTGTTGCTGTATAACACTTCGATCTTCGGACTCTTCCCGCAAAAGCGGTTTAACTATGTGCTGAGTTGGTTTGTCAATATAGGCAGGTCGTTGCCCTTTTTGGTGCTGATGGCTGCCATCATCCCGTTTACAAAATATATCACTGGCACGACGATAGGCATCCCCGCGGCGGTTGTCCCTATGGTGATAGCCGGAACGCCCTTTTTCGCCCGTTTAGTGGAGAACGCTCTGCGCGATCTGCCGCGTGAGGTAAACGCCGTGGGGCTCGTGTCGTGCGGGTCGCCGCTGCAAATCATCATAAGAGCGCAGCTAAGTGAAGCATTTCCCAGCATCATAGCCGCCATCACGCTAAATACCATCTCTATGATCGAGTATTCGGCAATCGCCGGAACCATAGGCGCGGGAGGCATAGGCTATCTCGCCGTTGTCTACGGATACCAGAGGTTTGACCACAATATAATGATATCGACGATCATCATTTTGATAGTGAGTATTCAATTGGTACAGTTGGTGGGCGACCGCCTCGTGCGCAAAACAAGTCGTTAAATTTTTAAGGAGTAGATATGTCACAGACAAACACACATTTTGAGATTAAAAAGTCCCGCCCGATAATATGGGTCATCATTGCAGCCGTTATAGTAGCCGCCGCGGCAGGAGCGTTCTTTTATGTAAAGTCCAAAGGTCCCCAGACGGTAGTTTTCGGCGAAACGCTAAAGGTTCACTTTGAGCCCGCTATGGCAGGAGAGGAGCGCATTATTCAATATGTAGCAAAGAATATCGCACCTGATTACGGTATCAAGTTGGAGGCAGTTGGCTTGCAGGATTTTGTCCAGTCAAACCGCGCAGTAGCGGAGGGGCAGTATGCGGCTACCATATATCAACATCAGTGGTGGCTAAAGCAGGTCGCGGATGCCAACGGATTTGAACTAACCCCTGTTTTCCCGATATTTCAGTGGGGGTTTGGTATATATTCGGATAAGCACAAAAGCATAAGCGAGTTACCTGAGGGTGCGGTGGTCGTTGTGCCAAACGACGGAGCCAATCAGGGACAAGCGTTGTGGCTTTTGGAGCGCGAGGGACTCATCGGTCTAAGCAATCAAATCGAGCCAAGAGTTGCCAAACTTCGCGATATCGTCTCCAACCCACACAATTTTCAATTCAAAGAGTTAGACCTTTTGACATTGCCGCGCGTTTTGGATTCGGTCGATGCGGCTGTGGGCTATGTTTCACAATTTGACGCAGGCAAAACGCCAAGGAGCAAAGGCATACTTTTCCCGCCCGCCCCCAGAACTTTCGCCTCTCAGCTTGTCATCGGAACAAAATTCCTAAACGACCCGCAGATCAAAAAACTCCAACAAGCCTTCGCCGACCCAAGACTTAAAGAGTA